>JBDTSN010000001.1:0-21583 GCA_039931145.1 Burkholderiales bacterium
ACACCTTGCCTTCGATGTCGAGGCCGAGCATGCGGCGCACCGGGCTGCGTGCGCCGTCGGCGACGATCAGCCAATCGGCGTGAACCTGGTAGCGGCCGTCCTCGGTCTCGACTTCGAGCAACACGCCCTCGGCATCCTGCGCAACACCGACGACCTTGTTCTTCCAGCGCAACTCCAGGCCCGGCTGCGCGTTCGCTCGCTGCACCAGGTACTCCTCGAGGTAGTACTGCTGCAGATTGATCATTCCCGGGCGATGGTGATCGGCGTCGGGCGACAGGTTGAAGTTGTAGACCTCGCCCTCGCCGTGGAAGGTGCGCCCGACGTTCCATGTCACGCCCTTGTCGACCAGGGCCTGTCCGCAGCCCAGGCGGTCGAGCACCTCGAGCGTTCGCTTGGCGTAACACAGGCCGCGCGAACCGACGCTGACTGTGTTGTCATCGTCCAGCAGTAACACCTGCAGGCCACGCTGTGCGCAGTCGATTGCAGCCGTCAGCCCGACCGGCCCGCCGCCGATCACGACAACTGTGTGGCGCGACGTCTCGCCGCTCAGCAACTCCGCAGGTTTGCGATAGGGCAGTGTCGTGTAGGTGTAGGTGCTGAGCATCGAGGCGCCCTGCTCAGCGGCCTTCGAGTGACTGCCACATCTCGATGTCGCGCTCGGCGGTCCAGATGCGCGGATCGGGGAACTGCGTCGCCTCGTCGTAGGCGCGCGTCACGTCGAACGGCATGCAGTGATCGAAGATCACCCACTGCCCGTAGCGCGGACGCAGCGCTTCTATCGTCTCGCGATAGACGTCCCGTAGTGGCTTGCCGGCAGCGGCGCCAGCTTGCACCTTGGCATACAACTCGGAGACAAAGCCGCGCGTACCGGCGAGCCCGGCCTGCACTTGCGCCGGCGTCTGCAACGATGCGCCGCGCCCCGGGACGAGCTTTTCCGGGGCCAGCGCGGCAATCGCGTCGAGCGTCGCCGGCCAGTCCTCGAAGTAGGCGTCACCGGCGTACGGCGTGGCATCGAACTCGACGAGGTCGCCGCTGAAGAGGATCTTTTGCTGCGGCAGCCAGGCCACGGTGTCGCCCTTCGTGTGGCCGCGGCCGAGCTGCAGCAACTGCACCTCGAGCTTGCCGAGCCAGACCGTCATCTTGCCGCTGAAGGTCATGGTCGGCCAGGTCATTCCTGGTGGCACCGATTCGACCGCGTTGAAGAGGCGCGGAAAGCGCCCGATCTCACTCGCCTTGTCCTGCTCGCCGCGCTCGACGATCAGGTCATACGTGTCTTGACTCGCGAGCACTTCCTGTGCGCCGTAGGCACTCGCGCCGAGCACGCGCACCGCGTGGTAGTGGCTCAGCACGACGTACTTGATCGGCTTGTCCGTCACTTCGCGGATGCGACGGATGACGTCGGCCGCCATCACCGGCGTCGCTTGGGTGTCAATCACCATCACCGCGTCGTCGCCGACGATGATGCCGGTGTTCGGGTCGCCCTCGGCGGTGTAGGCATAGGCGTTGTCCGACAACTTGTCGAAGCTGACATTCTTTTCGACCAGATCGGCCTGGGAGGCGAAGGCTTTGCTCATTGGGGGCTCCAGCAGCGGTGGCGGAATTGCCGGCAGATCGCGACGCGGCAAGCCTGATGGTAGCCAATTCAGCGCAGCCGCTCAGCAATCGCTGCTCGCAGTGTCCTGAGCTGCTGCGCACGCGCCGGCATCCGCTGCCGGCACGCGTGTCGCGGCGATCAGCCCGCGTCGCTTTCAGGCGACTGCGGCAACGGGCTCGCGAGCACCTTGTCGATGCGCTTGCCATCGAGATCGACGACCTCAAAGCGCCAGCCGTCCCACTCGACGGTATCGGCTGTCTTTGCGAGCCGGCCGAGCAAGAGCACAACCATTCCGGCGAGCGTGTTGTAGCGGCCTCGATCCTCCTCGGGCAACTCCTTGATATTCAAGCGGTCCTTCAGCTCCGGCACCGGGATCAGTCCATCGAACAGCCAGCTCCCGTCGGGCCGCTGCACAGCCCAGACATCCAGGTCGGTCGGGTTCGTGAATTCGCCGGTGATCGCCTCGAGCACGTCGCGCACCGTGATCACGCCCTGCACGTCGCCGTATTCATCCACTACGAAGAAGATTTGCACGCTCGTCGCCCGGAACTGCTCGAGCAACTCCATGCCCGAGAGCGTTTCCGGCACGTAAACCGCCGCCTGCAATTGTTCGGTGAGCGAAAGTGCCTCGCCGCGCAGCGTCTGCTGCAGCAGGCTTTGCGCCGAGACGATACCCAGCACGTCGCCCAGCCCGCCGCGGCACACCGGGTAGCGCGAATGCTCCGAGCGGCCGATCACCTCCAGCACCGCCTCCTGCGGCGCGCCAACGTCGAGCCAGACGATCTCGTTGCGCGGGATCATCATCGAGCCGACAGGCCGGTCATCGAGGCGGAAGACGTTGCGCAGCATCTGGTGCTCTTGCGCCTCGATCACACCAGCATCGAAGCCCTCCTCCAGGCTGGCGGCGATCTCCGCTTCGGTTACGACGCGCGCCGGCCCGGTCGCGCCGAGCAGGCGCAAGGTCACGACCGTGCACCACGACAACAGCTTGATAAGCGGGCGCGCAATCCACGAGAGCCACTCCATGGGCTGCGCAACGCGGCGTGCGACGGCTTCCGGAAACATCTGCCCGAGCCGCTTCGGAACGAGCTCGCCGAAAATGATCGTCAGCACCGTGATGAAGAAGACGACGAGCCCGGTCGCGCTGATCGCTGCCGCCTTCGGGCTGATATTCAAGGCGTCTTTCAGCGCAGCCGCGAGTGGCTCCGAGAATGCCGCCTCGCCGACGATGCCGTTCAAGACGCCGATCGACGTGATCCCGATCTGCACCACAGACAGGAATTTGGTCGGGTTCAAGTGGAGCGTGAGCGCGGCCTGCGCTTTCAAATCGCCGCCCTCGATCATCGCGGCAAGACGCGCCTTGCGGCTGGCCGTGAGCGCCATCTCCGACATGGCGAACAGACCATTGAGCAGAATCAGACAGGCGAGTAGAACGACGTCCATGCAGCGCGCAATGCAAGCCACCGGCCGCTGCGCAGTTCCCTTCGAATGAGGTGGCCACAGAGCGTAGCAGAATCACAAGCATGAACTTCCTCATCGGCGACGTGCAAGGGTGTTGCGATGCACTCGAGCGCCTGCTGGTCGAGATCGGCTTCTCGCCGTCGCGCGACCACCTCTGGGTGCTCGGCGACCTGGTCAATCGCGGGACGCAATCGCTCAAGACTTTGCAGCGCTTGAAAGCGCTCGGCAGTGCGGCGGATTGCCTGCTCGGCAACCACGACCTGCATCTGCTCGCCGTCGCCGAGGGCGCGCAGCGCTTAAAGCGTCAGGACACACTCGGCGAGATCCTCGATGCCCCGGACCGCGAAGAACTGCTCGGCTGGCTGCGTGCACAGCGTCTCGCCGCATATGACGACGGCTGGCTGCTCGTGCACGCCGGGGTCGTGCCGCAATGGGACCGCACGACGACACTTGCGCTCGCTACTGAGGTCGAGGCAGAACTGCGTGCCAGGTCGCGCGCCGACTTCCTGCGCGTGATGTATGGCGACACGCCCAAGCAATGGTCCGACAAGCTCGAAGGCACCGAGAGATTGCGCTTCATCGTCAACGCGCTCACCCGGATGCGCTTTTGCGACGAGCGCGGTCGGCTCGACTTCGAGACGAAAGATGGCGCCGACGGTGCGCCGCCAGGCTACATGCCGTGGTTTGAAGTGCCCGGAAGGATGACCGCGGGGGCGCCGATCGCGTTCGGCCACTGGTCCACCCTCGGGCTGATCGACACCCCCGAGTTGCTGTCGCTCGACACCGGCTGCGTCTGGGGTGGCGCGCTCAGCGCAGTCCGCGTCGACGGCGGTCGCCGCGAGCTCCACCAGGTTCGCTGCCCACAGGCGCGCAGCCCGGGGCGTTCGGGCTGACGCTTCAACTAAAATCGCCGCCGAAGGGAGACGTGGCCGAGCGGTCTAAGGCAGCAGTCTTGAAAACTGCCGGGGGGGCAACTCCTCCGTGAGTTCGAATCTCACCGTCTCCGCCAACCCAAGAGGGCGCCATGTTCAGTGCGCCAGGATCGGTTGCACTACGGCAACAGATGACGCCCCTGGCCCCCGCTCCATGTAGAATTTCATGTCCCCTGTAAACGGACCGGTGGCGCCACGCGTTGAAAGAGCGCTAATCATCACCACGGTCGGTTCATGGAGTAAATCCCACGGATGACCGGCAGTGAGTGGATGGCAACCGCCCTTAATCAATATCTTTGCAATTGGAGATTCGCATGAAATTCGCTCCTTCCCTTTTCACGCTCGCCCTGGTCTCGGCCTTTGCCGTGTCGGCTTCAGCTCAATCCGCTTCGTCGCCGACGCGCGCTGAGGTCAAGGCCGAGGCTGCTGCCGCCAATAAGGCCGGCGAGATTCCGTCCGGCCAGCAGTCGACGGCCAAGCAGGACATGCCCAAGAAGCCCGCCAAGACTGGGGACCGCGCTGCCACCAAGGCGGAAGCCAAGGCCGCCAACAAGGCTGGCACCATCCAGGAAGGCCAGCAGTCGACGGCGGATCAGGACATGCCCAAGAAGCCCGCCAAGGTCGGTAACCGCGCTGAGGTCAAGAGCGAAGCCAAGTCCGCCAACAAGGCCGGCACAATCCCCGAGGGCCAGCAATCAGTGGTCGGTCAAGACAAGGGCGCGGCCAGCGCTGTCAAGAAGTAAATTGGCAAAGCCGGCCTCGGGCCGGTTGCGCATCTCAGAGGCGGCACCCGGAGTTTCGGGCGTCGCCTTTTCTCATGCGCCTTGGCCTTTGCGCATCGCGCCTCAGGCAACGCAGGTGCGGTTCTTGCCCGTTCGCTTGGCCTCGTACAGCGCTTCATCGGCGCGCTCGAGCGCTGGCTCTATCGCCTCGCCTCGGCGGTAAACAGAGACGCCAGCCGAGAACGTGACGAGCACCTTCTTGCGCTCGTGCATGAAGAGCCCGCCCGACAGCGAACGCTGCAGACGGGTCAGGATCTGCTGGCCTTCGTCGGCCGGCGTCGCGGGCAGGAGGACGACAAATTCCTCGCCGCCATAGCGCGCGACCACATCGTCCGGCCGCAGCGACTTGGCCACCGCCTCTGCAAGTGTCCTTAGTGCGACGTCGCCCACACCGTGGCCGAGTTCGTCGTTCAAGCGCTTGAAGTTGTCGACGTCGAGCAGCCCGATCACGAGCGGCTGGCCGTCGCGTTCGGCGCGCGCCCGCGCGATCTCGAACGCTTGCAACAAGCCTCGCCGGTTGGCAATCCGCGTCAACTGGTCGGTCGTCACCTCGTCCGACAGGCGGCGCAGCTCGGATTCGAGCGACGCCACGCGCTCGGAAAGCTCGGTCGCCCGCGTGTGCTCGGAATGCAGGCGCTGCTGCGTCTGGCCGACAAGGTCCTGCACGCTGCGCGTCTCTTCGAGCATTTCGCCGACCACGCCGGTCAGGCTCTCGAGCGATTGCGCACCGTTGATCACCTGCGCATAGCGGCCGATGTTGTCGTGGAAGCTCCCGGTGCGCGAGCCGAGTTCGCCCATTTCCTGCAGCATCTGATTCATCAGCGACTTGAGCGCATCGCGCGCGCGGCTGCGTTCTTCACGAAGCTCACGCTGGCGCTCGCGCGTGTGGCGCAGCAACTCGCTCGCTGACTTGACGCCCCGCGCGTTGATGCCCTCATCGAGCTTCTGCCGCATCGCGTCGAGCTGCCCCTTGGCCCAGCTGTCGTCCTCCGCCAAGTCACCCAGGCCAGCCGTCAGTTCGCGACACAGGTCGCCGAGCTGATCGACCAGATGCTGCCGATGCTGCAGCACACGATCGATGCCCTGGCACTGCGCGAGTAACGCGTCTGCGCGTTGTGGCGTTGCACCTTGCTCCGAGATCTCGCGCGTCAAACCGGAAAGCGCCGCCGCTTGTTCGCCAGCCCCGGACGTGGTGAGTGCCTTGTGCAGGCTTGCGCTCAGGTGTGCCACGGTGATGGCCCAGGCGCCTGAGTTCGCGGTGCGGTCGGTCGCGCCGTCAGCGTCGGCGCGGGATGCTGCCTCGCGAGCAAGGTTTGCTGCCGCCGCCGTAGACTCGATCGAAGCAGGCGCCTGCGCACCGAGTGTCGACTCGGCTCCCGCTTCGATCTCGAGCGCCTCGTCGAGCGCGGCGACGACGCTATCGACGCAATCCTTGTCCCAGTTGCCCAGCAGCTGGGAGAGGCGGATCTGAAGGACGCCGGCATCTCCATGACTGCCGTTGAGCACGCGCTGCAGGCTCTCCTTGCGCCGCCCGCTGGTCCACTGCCGCCCGCCGCGCTCGACGCCACGCACGACGCGTTCGATCAGGCTCGCGAGCACAGCGCCCTGATCGTTGTCGACTGCCAGCTTGTCGAGAGAGCGCTCGGCAAGCTCCCAGCGCCCGTCGAGAATCGCGCCCGCCAACGCGCGGCGCTCCGTCGCCGACGCGTTTGGCCCGACGGCGCCGGCCAGTCTTTCCAGCAGGTGCATCGCGCGCTCGGAGTGCGCAGGCGCGGCGCTCTGCCCGCCCTCGGCCCGGTAGGCTCTGGCGTAGTTCTCGGGTGTCGGCTCCAACCTGTTTTCGACCAAGCGCCGGAGCGCCGCCTTGGCCACTTGCGCCGGCTGTGGCGCCGCGTTGGGAGTCAGGGTGCGCGGTTCCACGCTAGCCTCGGAGCGCATGCAACAAGATCTTCAGGCACGTGGGATGACGTTCGCTGCCCGAAGATGCGGCTGGCGACCTGCCGACCCGTCATCGACCGAATCGACGATCCACGGCGCTTTGCGATCGAGCAACGTCTGCTCGCGCCAAATCTCGAGCTGCTCAGGTGCGAGCGGCCGACTGAACAGGAAGCCCTGCATGAAGCGGCATCCGAGGCGATGCAGTTGCTCCATCTGGCGCAGCGTCTCGACCCCCTCGGCAACGACGCGCAACCCGAGCGAGCGCGCAATCGCGATGATCGCGGTGACGATCGCCGAGCTTTGCGGCGTGAGGCCGAGGTTGTGGACGAACGCGCGATCGATCTTGAGCTCGCTGATCGGCATGTTGGTCAGGTACGAGAGCGACGAATAGCCGGTGCCGAAGTCGTCGATCGAGATCTCGACGCCCATCTCGTTCAGGCGGTGCAGCGTCATGTTGACGTTGCCCGAATCCTTCATCAATCCCGTTTCGGTGATCTCGAGCTGGATCGAATGGTGCGGCACGCCGTGCTGGGTGACGGCGGCGTGAATGTGTTCGAGCAGATCGGTGCGCTCGAACAAGCGGTTCGGCAGGTTCACCGCGATCGACTCGGCAAAGCCGAAATGGTCCTGCCAAACGCGCGCCTGGCGCGCCGCCTCGCGGATCGCCCATTCGCTGAGCGGCACGATCAGCCCGGTTTCTTCGGCGAGCGGAATGAAGTCGCCCGGCGGCACGAGCACGCCGTTCCTGTTCCAGCGCATCAGCGCCTCGACACCGATCATGCGCACGCTGCGCGCGTCGACCTTGGGCTGGTAGTGCAGCACGAGCTCGTTGCGTTCGATCGCCTTGTGCAGCGCGCTCTCGAGCTCGATCTTTTCGCGCCCCTTGCCGGCGAGGCCGGGGCTGTAGATCGCGTGCGTGTTCGGTCCCTGCGACTTGGCGGCATACATCGCCACGTCTGCACTGCGCATCAGGTCGGCGACCGAAGTACCGTCGCGCGGGAAGAGTGCGACGCCGACGCTCGCGGTGACGAAGCACTCCTGGCCACCGACGAAGATCGGATCCTTCATCAAATCAAGGATGCGCGACGCGACGCGCTCAGCGTCGAGCTCATCGCCGATCTCCGGCAGCAACGCAACAAACTCGTCGCCGCCGTAGCGGCCGACGCCTTCGAGCGCGCGATGCGAGCGCGAGCCCATCGAGTCGATCGAGACCTCGATCTCCTTGTCCGAGTGGCGCACACTAGAACGCAAGCGGCGCGCCACTTCCATCAGCAACTCATCCCCGGCGGCATGGCCGAGCGTGTCGTTGATGACCTTGAAGCGATCGAGGTCGATCAAGAGGATGCCGACCTGATGGCCGATCCGGCGTGCGTGTTCGAGCGCGCTCTCGGCGCGCAGGATCAACTGATGGCGGTTCGGCAGGCCCGTCAGCGTGTCGAAATTGGCCAGGTGGCGAATCTTGTCCTCGTCGAGCCGACGGTCCGTCACGTCCTGCACGATGCCGGTGTAGCCCGACAGGTGACCGTGCTCGTTGAATTCGGGCTCGGCCTCGATGTGGACGATGCGCTGCTTGCGGTCCAGCAGTGTGACGGGGACGTCGGTCGCGAGCGCCAGGTTGTGGCGCAGCGCGTCGTGCAGCAGCTCGATCAGGCCGCCGCGCACGTCATCATTCACGGTGCGCAGCATCTGGCGCATGCCGAACGCTGCATCCGGCCCCATGCCGAGCACGCGCAAGCCTTCGACCGAGAACACCGGCCCGCCGTGGCCGCGCCGCCAATCGAAGCTGCCCATGCGCGCCAGATCCTGCGCGCGTGCGAGCTTGGCCTTGCTGCGCTCGAGTTCGATGCGGATGCTCGACGAGCGCAGCAAGTGCCGCAGGCGACCGGCGAGCAGGCTCCATTGGGTCGACTTGACGAAGAAGTCGGTCGCTCCCGACTCGTAGGCACGGGTGATCGACGCGTCGTCGTCAAGGCCCGTGAGCATCAGCACCGGTAGCGCGTCGAAGCCACTGCGCGAGCGCAATATGCGGCAAGTCTGAAAGCCGTCGAGTCCCGGCATCAGCGCGTCGAGGACGACGATGTCGGGCACCCAGGTGTCGAGCAGCTCAAGTGCGCGCTCGCCACTGGTCACTTCGGTAACTTCGAAACCCGCGTCGCGCAGGGCGTGCGAGGTCAGCAGCAGGTTCACCTCGTCGTCGTCGACGAGCAGTACCTTGCGCAGCGCCGGCGCACCTCGGCCCGACAAATGCACGGGCTGGTTCATGAAGGGTTGTCCAAAATGCGGTTCAAGGCGCCTTGCACGACGGTGACTTCGGAATTGAATGCGGCGATCGCGTCCGCCAGGCCTTCGACGCGGCCTTCGCGAGACATGGCCTCGATATCGGCGCACAGCCGCGACAACTTGACCGCGCCGATGCTCGCCGAAGACGATTTCAGGGTGTGCCCCACGTGGCGGATCGCCGCCATGTCACGCGCTTGGAGCGCCGTCTTCATTTGCGGCAGCAAACGCGCAACCGACGTACCGAAGGCGTCCGCGACACGCAGCAGCAACTTGCTTTGCCCGCCCGGATCGAGCTCGCGCAGGCGCTCAAGGGCCTGCGGGTCGAGCACGACCGCCGCGTCCGCGCGCACCTCGCACCCCTGAGCATCGACTCGATCAATCATTGGCATGCTGCATTGTCGGCGAACACGCGCCGCATGTGGCCCGAGAACCTGTGAACAACAAATCAGACCCACCCGCTGCGCCGCCCCAGATTCATTCGAAGGCGCCGAGGCGACGCCGGCCGGCCGAACGCGGACTTCGGCAACCGGCATGCCGGCGGGATGCGGGCCGCGCCGCACTTTGCCGGCAAGAGTCCACTGAGCCGTATTTTCGGCCGCTTGCGGGTGAACTGAAGCGGCGCCTTGGCCGCGTCGGCGCGACCGCGTGAGGCACGCGAGGCGCGGCAGGGTCGCTTCGTACAATCTTCGTATGCCTCGTCCTGCACCGACTCCGGCCGACGCGCTTGGCCGCACGCTTGTGCATCGCGCAGCCTGGTTCGTTGCTCTGCTGAATACAGGCTTGGCGCTCGCGCTCGCCGCTGTCGGCCTGCTCGCGCTCGGCGCGGCCGAGCCCTTGCCCGCCCTGCCCTGGGTGCTGGCCGTCGGCTTGGCCTGCGCCGCGGCGGCGGTCGGCTGGACGCTGTGGCGCCAGCGCGCGCTTGAAACCGCGCTGCACGATGCACGGGTCGACGCTGCCGGCCTCGCCGAGATGGTCGACGCCTGGCTTTGGCGCACCGACGCGGCGCACTGCCTGACACTGCTGCGTCCGGCCACGGCCGACGCCGACAGCGCGCCAGTCAACGCGATCGGGCGCCCGCCGTGGGCACTGTTCGGCGCCGACGATGAAGCCGCCGCGACCCTGCGTCGCCGTCTCGAGTCCGGCCTGCCGGTGGACGGTCTGGTCGTTTGGCGCGAGCTTGCGCCGGGCGAGCGCCAGTGCTTCGAGTTGCACGGCCATGCGGTGCTTGATTCAACCGGTCGGGGCGCAGGTTACCTCGGCAGCGCGCGGCGACGGAACGACGACTTTGCCACGCACCTGGATCGGCCCGCGGACCCGGATCACGACCAGCGACTGCTCATGGCCCTACTGGCGAGCTTGCCGCTGCCGGTGTTTGCGCTCGATGCGTCTTCCGGCAGCGTGGGCCGCGTCGTGCTTGCCAACGTCGCTGCCGCCCGCCTGCTGGGCGTTGAGCCCGCGCAGCTTGCCGGGCTCGGATGGTCCGAGCTGCGAGCGCGCCTGCCCGAAGGCGTCGGCAGTCGCGCCGCGCAGGCGTTCGGCGAACCCGCGGCGGCGGCGAATGTGGCGAATGCGGCTTGGGGCGTTCATGCGCAGCGCGTCGAACTGGACGGTGCGGCGCAACCACTGTGGGTGCTGAGTCTCACGCAAGCACGCGCCGCCGAACCCGTGCCCACCGATCACGAGAGCTTCGGCTACACCGTGTCGCATGACCTGCGCGCGCCAATCCGCGTTGTCGAAGGCTTCACAAAAATCCTGAAGGAGGACTACGGCCATCATCTCGACCGCATCGGCAACGATCACCTTGACCGCGTGCTCGGTGCGGCGGCGCGCATGAACAGCATGATCGACGCGTTGCTGACGCTGTCACAGCTGTCGTCGCGCCCCTTGGCGCGCCAACCGGTGAACCTGTCACAGCTTGCGAGCTATGTGGCGGACGACTTGCGCCGGCAGTCGCCGGAACGCCAGGTCGGCGTGCATATCGAGGACGGCCTGCTGACCCAGGGCGACCCGACGCTGTTGCGCGTCGTGCTCGAAAACCTGCTCGGCAACGCCTGGAAGTACACCGCCAAGAAGCCCGATGCGCAGATCTGGTTCGAGCGCGAGGTGAACGATGGGCAAACTGCCTTTTGCGTGCGCGACAACGGCGCCGGCTTCGACATGCGCTTTGCGGATCGGCTGTTCGGTGTCTTCCAGCGCCTGCACAGCGCCAACGACTTTCAAGGCACCGGTGTCGGCCTCGCTTCAGTGCAGCGCATCGTGCGGCGCCACGGCGGCGAGATCTGGGCCGAGTCCGAGGTGCAACGCGGCAGCAGCTTTCACTTCACGCTGTCGTCGGGCCATCCGGCGCCATAGGGTCAGGCGCCCAGCACAGGCCGGGTATAGAAATCTTCAGGCGCGCGGCGGGCGCGCGAGCAGTTCGACCGCGTCGATCAGCCGCTGCGCCTGGTGCTCAATGCTCTGGCCGTCTTCGTGCGCCTGGGATCGCAGCAACTCGTGCGCCGCTACGCGTGCGAGCGAATTGCGGTGCATCAGCACGCCGACCGCCATCGCGACGATCGGCGACATCGGCTCGGCGCTGGCGAGCGTCACCAACGCGGTTGGCTTTGCGAGTTTCGCGTGCAGCGCGGCAAATGCCGCTTCGACGGCGGGCAGGATCTGCTTGACCTCGAGCGGCTTGACGAGATAGTCGACCGCTCCGAGTTCCTTCACCTTGGCCACCGTCTCGTCGTCGGCGAATGCCGATAGGAACATGAAGGGCATGTGCAGGAACTCGCGCAGGTAGGCCGCGACGTCGAAGCCGCTCTTGCCCTCCATGCGGATGTCGAGCAGCGCCAGGTCGGGGCGATGTTCGCGCGCAAGCAGGATCGCATCGTCGCCGTTGTCGGTGTCGATCACGTCGTAGCCGGCCTGCAACAACCCGTGGGTGAGCGTCGCCAGCACGAGCCGGTCGTCGTCCACCACGAGAATCTTGCCTTTGTCAGTCACGCGCGGGCCTCAGAGCCTGTGAATGAATCCGGCGCGCCCGAGCGAGCGCTCCAGAGGGTGCCGATCAAGGCGCAAAGCACAGCCGTAGCCTACGCTACGGCGAGCATTTGCAACGATGAGTGGCGCCGTCCGGGGCGACCGAGCGGGTGTGTTGGATTTGTTCACAGGCTCTAAACTGGAGCACCCCGGATTTGCGGAGCGACGACTGGAATTGTGGCCGAAAGTGCAGCCGCCCCGAAACCCGCTGCGTCGCCTGTTTGTCCGGCTGGTTCCCGCTCGATCCGCATGTTGGGCGGTCGCTCAGCCAGCGGCCAATTGCACGACACCGGGCGGCATCAGCGTCACTGTGGCCCGCACCTGCGCGCCGTGCTGTTCGATCTCGAGCGTTGCACAGCGTCGTGGCATCAACGCACGCACGAGACCGAGTCCGGAAACGCCGCCCGGAATGTGCGAAAGCTTGAAGTCCGCACCGAGCACGCCCGGGTTCGATATCGTGATGCGCACCCCGTCGTCACCACAGTTCAGCACGCATTGCACCGCGGCCTCGCCATCCCCGCGCGAATGCTTGATCGCGTTCGTCAGCAACTCGTTGATCGTGAGCGCGATCGGGATCGACTCGGCTTCCGGCAGCGCCCAGGGCCGCAACGATGTGCCCTCAAATCTGAACGTGATATTGCGCCCGAAGGTGCGTTGCACCGAGCCGGTGATCGCCTCGACGACGTTCCTCAGCAGCAGTGGCCCGGAACTGCCGACCTGCAAGCCGTACACCTGCGCGATCGCCTGCACCTGGCCGACGACTTCGGAGATCACCGATTCGACTTCCGGCTTGCGCTCTGCGATCTGCTGCAGCAGACCGGCGACGCCTTGCAGGTTGTTCTTGATACGGTGGTGCACCTCCTTGACCAGCATCTCGCGTTGGGCGATCGCGGCCTCGAGCCGCGCCTGCTGCGCGGCGCGCTGCTCGGTGACGTCGGTGGCGACGAGCAGCAACTGGTCCGGCGCCTGCCCCGGCGGCCCGAGCGGCAGGTAGCGCGCATCCCACAGGTGCGGCCCATCGGGGCCCGCGATCGTGTACTCGTGCTGCGTCACCTCGCCCGCGGCGAGTGCGGCGAGCATGTGCTCGCGCATCTCGGCCGCGACCTCGGGCGCATGCATGTCCTCGGGCGTGCAGCCGACGATCTCGGCGATCGGCCGACCGACGATCGCCGCCGCCGTCTGGTTGAGCTGGATGACGCGCAGGCTGTGCGCGTCGCGCAGCGCGATCGCAAGCGGCGCCATCTCGATCAGGCGTTGCAGCGAAGCCTGCGTCTCGGCGCTGCGCGCTTCGGCCTGGCGGCGACGCTCGATGTCGAGCAGTGCGTAGGTCAGCTGGCGCCCGGTGCGCTCGAGCCCGGTCGCGACGACGTTGCCGACAATCCAGAACTCGCGCCCGTCGCGCGCCTTGACGCGGCACTCGAAAGTCTCGGCCTGACCTTCGAACAAATCGTTCAGGTACTGCGTCTGGCGGAACGGGTGCTCCGGTTCGGGCGTCGCGACGGTGCTGATCGGCTGGCCGACGAAATCCGCCAGATCGCCGCCGAACATGCGGCGCGCCGAGCGATTCATCCATTCGATGCCGCGCGCGCCGACGGTGACGATGCCGACGAGCACCGAATCGAGGATCGCGCGTGTGCGCTCGGCCTGCAGCGCGACCGCCTGCTCGGCGCGATGGCGCGCATCGACGTTGACGTAGGAGGCAATCATGCCGCCGGTTGGGTCGCCCTCGATGACGAGTCGCTTGCTCACCTGCACCCACAGCAGCTGGCCGTCACGGCGCCGCAACTGGCGCTCGCCGCTCCAGCGCCCGCGGCGGCGCATCTGCTCGTCCTCGCGCGCCCACAAGCGGTTGAACTCGGCACGATCCGGGAACAAGGACTGGAAAGGGATCTCCAGGATGTCCTGCGTCGGATAGCCGGTAAGCGTCGCGAAGGCCTCGTTCGCGCGCTGGATCACGCCGTCTCGAACGAAGGCAATGCCGACCTCCGACAGGCTGAACATCAGCTCACGGTCGCGCGCCAGCGTCTCCAACTCGCTTTGCTGAGCCTTCAGGCGCGTGATGTCCGACAGCACCGCGATCGCCTCGGCGTCGGCCGCCGGCCCGGTACTGCGCAGCGACAGCGCGACCCAGCGCTCGGGCAGGCCGGCGACTGGATCGGCGTCGATGCGGAACTCGGTCTCGTAGCCCGCGCCATTCGCAAGCGCCTTCGTCGTCTCGGCCACCAGTTCGCGCAACTGCGGCCAGCCGGCAAACAACTCCTCGATGCGCTTGCCCGCGGCGCGTCCGGCGTCGAGGCCGAGCATGCCCTCGAAGCGCAGGTTGCAGCGCACAAGGCGGTCCGCGCGCAGGTAGGCGATGCCAGTGCTCGCGCTCTCGAGAATCGTCGTCATCTCGCGCAGCAGTTGTTCGCTGCGCGATTGCGTCTCGTGCTGCTCGGTGATGTCGAGCGTGACGACCGAGGTGGTGCGCTTGCCGGAAGCGAGCGTCGCCGGCTCGACGCGCGTCAGCAGCCAGCGCTGGCCGAGCTCCGGATGGCGGATCGCGTATCGCGCCTCGGCGCGCAGCGTATGGCGCAACGCGTGCTGAACCTTCTCGAACTCGGGCAGCGTGGCCTCGACGACGATCTCGCGCCGAACCGATTGGAGTGCCGCCGCCGGCACGCTCTGCGTCGCGGGCCGCCGACCTTTGTCCGCGTCGCCGACGCCAGGCGCGTCACCCTTTACGCCCGGCCCGGCAGCGCGTTGGCGCAGCCAGCCGGCCGATTCCTGAAAAGTCGCAAGGCCGACGCCGGCGGTGTCCATCAAGGCGTCGATCTGCATCCGCGCCAGATCGCGTTCCTCTTCCACGCTGCGGTCTTCGACGACCGCCATGTAGCGCCGTTGCGCGCCCGGCATCTCGTAGCAGCGCACGGCCGCGCGCACGCGGCGCGGTGCGGCGTCGCCCTGAGCGATCCACGCCTCGTACTCGATCGGGCTTACACCGGGCTGCAACTGCGCGAGCGGGCGTCCTTCACTGAAGGCGAGCAGCTGCTGCACGCTCGGCTGGGCCTCGGCCAGCGACACCGGCAGCGCGCCGACGATCGCGTCGAACGCGCGATTGGTGCGCACCAGCAGACCCGAGTCGTCGAACAACACCATGCCGACCGTGCTCAGGCTGAACCAGTCGTCGAGCTCGCGGACCGCGCGCTCGGCACGCGCGCGCGCGTCATGCTCGGCGCTGCAGTCCTGCATCGTCACCAGGGTGAGGGCGCGCCCATCGGCATCGAGCAGCATCTGCCGCGCCTCGCGCCACCAGCGCTCCCGCCCGCTCGCGTCAAGCAGGCGGCGCTCCTGAAGGGCGACCTCCTCACCGCGCTCGGCGTTCTTGCGCGCACGCGTGCTGCGCTGTGCAGCGCGATCCTCGTCGGGTTGCAGATCGATCGGATCGACACCAATCAATTCCTCACGTGCAAAGCCGCTGAACTCGACGAAGGCAGCGTTCACGTCGAGCAGCCGTCGATCGGGGCCGAGCAGCATTGCCGGAAAAGGCGTCTGCCAGACGAGTTGCAACAGCTCCGACGACGCGTTGTGCAGCATCGGGCGCACTGCCGCCGACAGGTCCGAGTCTGGCACCGCATCGACCTGAATGCGCAACGCCCACTGGCGCGCATCGATTGGCCGAAGCGCGAGGCTTAGGCGTCGGCCATCCGGCAGCGTGAACGGTTGCAGTTGTGCGCCGCCCGCGCGACCGGCGAGCGCGCCGCGCAGCCAGTGCAGCACGCGGTCGCCGAGCACCGGCTGCAGTTGTTCGAGGCGCCCCGCCTCCGCGCCGCCAAGCAGCCTTTGCGCGGCCGGGTTGACATAGGCAAGCCGCGCCTGCGCGTCGAGCACCAGCACGGCGTCGGATAGCAAGTCGAGAAAGGGCTGCAGCAGCGGCGCGCCTGCGACCGATTCCGGGCGATTCATGAACGTGGGGCGTGGGTTAGTGCAGTGTTGCACGCTATGCGGCACATAAAACCGCGTCTTTGGCCCCGTGACGTCGTTGCAAATCCTCGCGATACCACTCGGTATCGCTGCGGTTTGCGCCTAGCCACAGGCCCAAATCCATCGGTTTTCTTAAGTGCCTCACAGCATGCAACGCTGCACTCGCAGGTGGTTTGAATGCCGAAGTGTACGCAGCACGCGGCGCGCGGCGTTTGCGCTGGATTCAGTCGATCTGCGATGCCGCCGCCAGCGCGCGCAACAGCGCGTGATTGACCTCGGCGATCCCGAGCAACAGGGCCTCGGCTGAGGCGCGCACGTCGAACAGCGACTCGCCTTCGATTGCGCGCACGAGTTCGAAGTAGGGGTGGTACGGCCCTGTGGCGCCGACCAGCGCCTGGGCGACGCGTTCGGGCACCGGAATCGTCTTCAGCAATTCGGCGAAGGGTTGATTGAACATACGGTCGAGCAGCGAGAACACTCCGCAGATGAACATCTCGCTCCTCATCTCCTCGTCGCCCGCCGAGCGACCCAGCTCTTCCATCAGCAGGCCGCGACGCACGGCGGCAAACATCACCGGTTTCAGGTTCGCGTCCTGCGTCGCCGTCGCGAGCAGCAACGCGAGCCATCGCTTCAACTTGCGGTGGCCGAGCATCATGATCGCGTGGGCGAACGACGAGATCTCGACCCGCAGCCCGAAGGCGGGCGAGTTGATGTAGCGCAGCAGCTTGAAAGCCAGCGTCGGGTCGCGCCTGAGCGTCTGCTCGAGGCGGTCGATCGACTCCTCTCGGTCGACGCGGTGGATCAGTTCGACGATCACCTGCATGTCGCCCTGCCCCCCCGATTTGGAGGCGCCTTTGGCCTGCGTCGCGAGCACATCATCGATCGGCCAGCCGAGCACAGCTGCCGCGCCGCGCTTGAAGCTCGCTTCCATCTCGGCCATCGTGCGGATGCCAGATTGCGCGTACGGGATGGTGCGAGCCGCCGCATGCGGCGACGCGCCCGGCGCCTCGCCGACGCGGCGGTCTTCGGACAGATCGACGATCGCATGGCTGAAGCAGGGCAGAAGATCGCGCGGCAGTTCCTCCACTGGCCGGCCCTTGAGCAGCAGCGCGTTGCCGCGTGTGTGCAGCGCGAGCAGCGCGTCGTGCTGCGCCGGGTCACCCGCCATGAAGGACGGCACCTCGAAGATCAGGTTCGCTTCCGTGCTCGCACGAAGCAGGTCGCCGAGCAGGCTTTCGCTCTGCACGTTGAGCCACACCTCGCCGCCGCCGGCCGGCCATACTTGTGCGACCGCGTCGAGCAGCAGCCCGGCGTCGAGCGCGGCGTCAGGCCGCAGCGGAAAGACGGTCAGTCGCGTCGCCTTCACACCGCGCTTGGGATCGATGACGGGCGCGTAGCACAGCGCCAACTGGCCGAGTATGGATGCCTCACTCATTGGAGCCCCCAGGTCGCTGCGCGCCCGCCCCCCGCGGGGGTGAGCTTGCTTGGGGCGGCCCGGCGCGCGCTCAGGTCTTGATGTAGTCGAACAGCGACATGCGCTGCACCGATGCGTAGGTCTGGAGTGCGACCTGGTAGCCGAGCTGCTTGTTCTGGAAGTCCGAGATCGCCGAGGTCAGGTCGAGATCCTCGGCTTGGGAGCGCTCGATCTGGCCGTTCGTGCTCGCCGCGTCGTGTTTGGCGCCGACGTTGTCGATGCGATTCAGCGCCTCGCCCGCCACCGCGCGCGAGGACGACAGCCGCGCGAGCAGCGCATCCACATCGCGCAGGCTCGTCGCCGTCGTCTGCGCGATCGCGCCCGCGCTGCGCATCGGCGTCGCCAGTTCGTTCGCCGCCGCATCGAGCGCGTCGAACACGCTGAGTGTCGGTGTGGAGGGAACGGCCTCGAACGCGTCGCCATCCGCCGGGACACCGCGCACGGAAAACGCGAGGCCGTCGATCTCTATTGCTTGCCCCGCCACATAAGCGACGCCGGTCAGTGGCGTCGGCGCACCGTCCTTGAGCACACTGTACGTTGTCGCCCCACCAGAGACGCTGAACTCGACGCTGTAGATCGCGCCGGTCAGCACGGCTGGGTCCGTGACACGGCCAGTATCGATCCAGGCGTTGCCTGAACCCGTGACGTTGCGCGTCTCGAACACGCCGTTTCCGGTCGGCGCGGCAAGCCAGGCCGCATCACCATCCATCGTCATCGGCAGGCCGTCAACGCGGTCGGCGTTGATCTGGCCGCGCGTGCCGACGAATCGCACGCCGCCCGCTGCGTCGAGAAAAGGCGGCGTCGCCGAACCCTGCCCGCCGAACAAATAGCCACCCGCGCCGTCGCTGCGATTCGCAACCGCGAGCAGCTGATCGCGCAGGCCGCGAATCTGGTCCCCAAGCACCTTGCGCTGGCTGTCGTCGTAGACGGCGTTGCCGCTCGCGACGAGCGCCTCGCGCACCTGCTGCAGCAGCTCGCTCGCATCGCCAAGTGCCGCTTCCGTCTGCGTCATCGCGCTGCGGCTCGCGTCGACCGAGCGCAAACCCGCTTCGGCGCGCGCCGTGCTGGCCAGGGCGCGCTCGGCACGCGCGGCGTTGATCGGGTCGTCGCTCGCGCGCATCACGCGCTTGCCGCTCGTCATGTGCACTTGCGCGTCGCTCAGCTCGCGCTGGCGTTGCTGCAGGCGCTCGATCGTCGCGTCATAGGTGCCGGCTGTACTCACACGCATCGCGTTCACCGTCCCGTCATCTGAAGCAGCGTATCGAACACCGTCTGCGCCACTTGCAGCATCTTGGCTGCCGCCTGGTAGCTCTGCTGGTACTGGATCAGCCGCGCCGCTTCTTCATCCAGATTCACGCCCGAAACAGCCGTGCTGCGCGCCGCGGCGTCGCTCGCGACCGCCGCCGACATGCGCGCCGCGCCGGCCGCGCCCTGCACCCGCACGCCGACCTCGCCGAGCGCGGACGACCAGGCGTCGGTGACGGTGGCGCCAGCCACGATCGCCGCATCGCGCAGCGCAACCATAGCGAGCGCGTTGCCATTGCTCATCCCCAGGACTGTCGTCGGATCGACCTTGATCAAATCGCCGTCGGCCGGCGTGCCGTTGACTGACAACTCCCAGAGCGTCGCGCCGCCACCGTCGGTGAACGCGATCGGCTGCCCGGCGACGAAGGGCTGCGCTGCACCGAAGGTGCTGCCGCCGTCGGCGCTCATCTGGTAAGTGGTCGTGCCAGTCCCCGGGTCGACGTTGAACTTGACGACCGCGTTCGCCGGCGACGCGATTGGCGCCTTCACGCTGAGCGACGCAATCGCCGCGGTGCCCGTATTCGCCACGCCGAGTGTCGCCGTGACTGGCGACGCGGCGGCGATGCCGCGCGGATCGTCGATCACGCGCTGCATGCCGGTGGCTGCCGCGGCAACCGGCTGCAGGCGGAAGCGGTCGCCCGCAACGGCGCTGCCGCCGGCAAGCTGAATGTTCATGCCGTCGACAGTGACGCCCGCGGCGAGCGCAGCGGGGGTGAAGGTCTGCGGGGCTTCCAGATTTCCGAGGCGCGTGAGCGTGTAGTTGCTGCCGTCGAAGCGCAGCTCATAGTCGCTCGCCTGCAGCTGGCTCGGATCGGCGGCGCCGATATTCACAACCGCGTTGCCAGTGTTCGTCGATGCAGATTGCACACGCGGCGCACCAACGGCGAATAGATCCGCCCCGGGCCGACCGGTGGGCGTCGTCAGATCGAGGCCAAGAGATTGTTGGGTGTTGACCGCGCCGCCAAGCGCCGCCGCCATCTGGCCGATCAGGTTGCGCGCATCGCGCAAGTCCTCGTTCTGGAAGCGCAGCAGACCGGCGATCGAGCCGCCACCGAGCGTGGCATCCGGCACGAGGCGCGTCGTGCCGCCCTCGATCACGCCGAGATGTACTTGCGACGGATCGTATACGTCGGCCATCGCCACGAGTTGCGATGCTTCGCCGCCAAGCACGAGGCGCTGGCCACCGCCAATGAAGAGACTCTGTGATCCGTCATCGGCGTTGATCGTCGTCACTTGCACGTACTTGCCGATCTCGGCCAGCGCCTCGTCGCGCTGGTCGAGCAGATCGTTCGGCGCATGACCGGTTGCCAGCGCGTTTGCGATCTGCCGGTTCAGACTCGCAACCGTCTGCGCGAGCGCGTTGACGGCCTTCACCGACGTCTTGAGGTCGGACGCGACGCCCGCCTGCAGCGTGTCGATCTGGCTGCCGGCGTTGCGAAACGCGGCCGCCACGTCCTCCGCCCGGGCGAGCGCAACCTGGCGCGAGGCCTGGTCCTGCGGCCGGCTGGCAACATCAGCAAATGCATTGAGCAGTTGCCCGCTCTGGTAGCCGAGCCCCGACTCGCCGGTGCCGAACAGTTGCTCGAGCTGCTGGAGTTGCGCCAGACGCGCGTCGTCGGCCGACGCGATCGATTGCGTGAGTACCGCTTCGCGCGTCAGGAAGGCGTCGTGCGCGCGGCTCACTGTCGTCACGTCCACGCCCTTGCCGAAGAAGCCCATGCCGGTGTACTGCCCGGCCGAGTTGGCAAGCTCGGCCTGCTGGCGCGAATAGCCCACCGTGTTCGCGTTGGCGATGTTGTTGCCGGTCGTCTGCAGCGCGGCGTAGCTCGCCGTCATGGCGCGCGTGCCGATGGACATCAGTGCCGAGCTTGACATGCGGCGCCCCTTCCGGCTGCGGAAATCAGGCCGCCATGCGCTGCAGGCGCAAGGTGGTGTTGATGACGCGCCCGAGCTTGTCGGCGTACGCCGGATCGGTCGCATAGCCCGCTGCCTGCAGGCCCTGCGCGAAACGCTGCGCGTCGCCGCCGCTTGCAAGGACCTGGCTATAGCGGCTGTTCTCCGTCATCAGCCGCGCATAGTCGCGAAACGATTCGGCTGCGGACGCGTAGGCGCGAAAGCGCTGCACGAGCTTTTTCGGCTGGCCGTCAACGAACTCGGTCGTCGTGACCTCGGCGACTGCGCCCTTCCAGCTGGCGCCGGCTTTGATGCCAAAAACATTGTTCGCGCTGCTGCCGTCGGCATTGCGGATCTGACGCTGGCCCCAGCCCGATTCGTGCGCCGCCTGCGCAATCATGAAAGTTGCCGGGATGCCGGTCTGCGTCTCTGCGTCCTGCGCCGCTTGCTGGTGCGCCTGCACGAACGCGGCCTGGCGTTGCTTGCCGTTGAGCGCACTGAAGTCCGCTGCGCGTGCGGTGCCGCCCACCGGCAGCGCTGCGGGCGTTGGCGCTGCGGCGGCAGGTGCCCCCATCTGGCGCTCGAGCTGGCGCGCGATCAGATCGGACAGGCCGCGCGGCATACCGGTCATCTGGGTCGCGAACTGGGTGTCGAGCATGTCGCTGCCGAGCTTCGTGCCGGCGTTGTCGAGGAGACCCGAAGACATCGTCGCCTGGCGCATGCTCTTCATCAGCTCCTGCATGAAGATCGCCTCGAACTGCTTCGCCGCATCCTTCACCGCAGCGCGCGGATCGCTCGCGGCGCGTGCGCGCAGCACGTCGGTGGAAATCACGGTGCCCGGCGTCATCAGATCACCTCGATCTCGGCGTTCAGCGCGCCGGCCGACTTCATCGCCTGCAGGATCGCCAGCAGGTCTTGCGGCGTGGCGCCGAGCGAGTTG
>JBDTSN010000002.1:0-18332 GCA_039931145.1 Burkholderiales bacterium
TCCAGTAGTCGGCGTAGGTGACGTAGCGGTCGAAGATGTTCTGGCCGTACTCGCTATAGCTCTCAAGGTACGCGGTCTGGATCTCCTTACCGATGAACTCGGCGTAGCGCACCGCGAGGTGCTCCTTGATGAAGGCGAGGTACTTCTGCTCGAGCTCAGCGGGGAATTGCTCGCGTTCGATCTGCTGCTCGAGCACATACATCAAGTGCACCGGATTGGCGGCGACTTCGGTGCTGTCGAAGTTGAAGACCTTCGAGATGATCTTGAACGCGAAGCGCGTCGAGACGCCGCTCATGCCTTCGTCGACACCGGCGTAGTCGCGATACTCCTGATAGCTCTTGGCGCGCGGGTCGGTGTCCTTCAGGTTCTCGCCGTCGTAGACGAGCATCTTCGAATAGAGCGACGAGTTCTCGGGCTCCTTGAGCCGCGTCAGGATCGCGAACTGGCTCATCATCTTGAGCGTCCCCGGCGCGCAGGTGGCCGCGGCGAGCGACGAATGGCGCAGCAGCTTCTCGTAGATCCTGACCTCTTCCGAGACGCGCAGGCAGTACGGAATCTTGACGATGTAGATGCGGTCGAGGAACGCTTCGTTGTTCTTGTTGTTGCGAAACGCTTTCCATTCGCTCTCATTGCTGTGGGCGAGCACGATGCCGTCGAACGGGATCGCGCCGAACCCTTCGGTGCCCTTGAAGTTGCCTTCCTGCGTCGCGGTGAGCAACGGGTGCAGCACCTTGATCGGCGCCTTGAACATCTCGACGAATTCGAGCAGGCCCTGGTTCGCGAGGCACAGGCCGCCGGAGTAGCTGTACGCGTCGGGGTCGTCCTGCGAATAGGCCTCGAGCTTGCGGATATCGACCTTGCCGACGAGCGCCGAGATGTCCTGGTTGTTCTCGTCGCCCGGCTCGGTCTTCGAGATGCCGACCTGCTTCAGGATCGACGGGTGACGCTTGACGACCTTGAACTGGCGGATGTCGCCGCCGAACTCTTCGAGGCGCTTGACCGCCCACGGTGAGAGGATGCGGTTCAGGTAGCGCTGCGGGATGCCGTATTCCTTCTCCAAGATCGCGCCGTCCTCGGCGGCGTCGAACAAGCCGAGCGGTGACTCGTTCACCGGCGAGCCCTTGATTGCGTAGAACGGCACGTCCTGCATCAGTTGCTTCAGGCGCTCGGCGATCGAGCTCTTGCCGCCGCCGACCGGCCCGAGCAGATAGAGGATCTGCTTGCGTTCTTCGAGCCCCTGCGCCGCGTGGCGGAAGTAGGAGACGACCTGCTCGATCGAATCCTCCATGCCGTAGAACTCGGCGAATGCCGGATAGATCTTGATGAGCTTGTTAGCGAAGAGTCGCGACAGGCGCTGGTCGTTGCGCGTGTCGATCGTCTGCGGCTCGCCGATCGCCTTGAGCATGCGCTCGGCGGCGGTCGCGTAGGCGAGCGGGTTGCGCTTGCACTCGGCGAGATACTCTTCGAGTGAAAGGTCCTCTTCTCGGGTGCGCTCGTAGCGCGCCGCGAAATTGCTGATGACGTCCATGCTGATCTCCTCAATTTCCGGGAGAGGCGACGGCGGGAAGGATGCCCCGTCGCCACCTGGGAAGTTCTGATGAAGTCCCGCCCCATCGGCGCCGGGCTCCATCAGAGCTTTCCTTGCAATCAGCGATGTCTCTGTTCAGTCAGCTTCGGTCATTCGTGCCCGTTGCAAAGGCCAAGAAGAAGGGGATTTGCCGTCTTGATGGCGGGCGTTGCGCAAGCCTGCATGAGCACTAGCATGCCCCCGGTGTGCAGCAATGTCACCCCTCTGTCTATGAACGACCCGTCGAAGTCATGCGAAGTTCCACATCTGTTGCGCAGACAACGCATCGCACCCGTGCGTAGGTTGACAGGGACTGTGCGAAATCGGTTCGTTGCTGCACATGGCCACGCAACAACATGGCGCCGCGCAACCGAAGCAACGCCTAATGAGATCATCTGTACATGAACCGAAACCTCTTCCTGCTCACACTGTGCCAGGGTCTGTTCCTTACCAACAACGTCGTCTTCATCGCCATCAACGGTCTCGTGGGCTTGTCGCTCGCGCCACGGGCGTGGATGGCGACGCTGCCGATCACGGGCTACGTTGTGGGCAGCGCGATGTCGACGATGCTCGTCGTGCGGCTTCAGACGCGCTTCGGGCGCAAGCGCTCGTTTCAGATCGGTCTCGTGGTCGCCGTCTTCTCGGCCGCACTGTGCGCGCATGCCGCGGCGAGCCGCAATTTCGAGCTGTTGGTGTTGGCGACTGTCATCGCCGGGTTCTACGCCGCGAACGCGTCGCTCTACCGGTTTGCTGGCCCCGAGCTCGTCGCGCCGTCGTTTCGCGAGCGCGCGATCTCGCTCGTGCTGGCGGGCGGTATCGTCGGCGGTGTCGTCGGGCCGAATCTGGCGAGCGCCACGCGTGAATTGTTCCCGCAGCCTTTCGTCGGCGCCTATCTGTCGCTGATCGTCGTCGCGCTCTTGTCGTTGCTTGCGCTCTCGTTCATCCGCTTTCCGCCGCACGCGCCGCCGTTGCCTGGCGCGAGCCGGGGGCGGCCGCTGCGCGAACTCGCCCGCCAGCCGGTCTTCGTTGTCGCGATCGCGGCTTCTGCGCTCGGCTACGGCGTCATGAATCTGCTGATGGCAGCGACGCCGATCGCGATGGCGCAATGCAATCATCCGTTCGACAGCACCGCACTCGTGCTCGAGTGGCATGTGCTCGGCATGTTCGTGCCGGGCTTCTTCACCGGCCATTTGATCCGCCGCTTCGGTGAGCTGCCGATCATGATGGTCGGCGCGCTGCTCAACTTCGCCTGCGTCGCCGTCGCACTGAGCGGCGTCGATCTGATGCAGTTCCTGACGGCGCTCTTCCTGCTCGGCGTCGGCTGGAACTTCCTCTATGTCGGCGGCACGACGCTCTTCACCGCCGCATACAGGCCGGAAGAGAAGATTCGCGCCCAGGGCACGATGGACCTGTGCGTCTTCTCGACGATGGCTGCGAGTTCGTTCGCCTCCGGCGCACTGATCACAACGCAGGGTTGGACGTGGCTCAACCTCGGCTCGCTCGTTCCGCTCGGGCTGGTGAGCGGGGCACTCGTCTGGATGGCGATGCAGCGCCGGACGCCAGCGGCCGTCGCGTCCTGATCGAGCACGCCGTGCGCGGTGCCGCTCAGCGCGGCGCGCGCAGTTTGGCGATCAGCGTGTCGAGCTCGTCGAGCGATCCGAAGTCGATCACCAACTCACCTTGCTCGCCGCGCCGGGTCTTCTTCTTGACGCGGATCTCGACCTTCGCGGTGAGCAGGTCCGACAACTCGTCTTCGAGCCGCACAACGTCGCGCGACTTCGTTTGCCGCACTCGCAACAGCGGACGCTGGCGCCCATTTCCGGCGTGACGCGCAACGAGCTTTTCCGCCTCTCGCACGCTCAAGCCGCGGGCGACGATCTCGCTCGCCTGCGTGATCTGGTGTGCCTTGTCGAGGGCGAGCAGGGCGCGCGCGTGGCCCATGTCGAGATCACCTGCAGTCAGCATCTGCTGCACCGGCTCGGCCAGGTTGAGCAGGCGCAGCAGGTTGCTCGCCGCGCTGCGGGAGCGTCCAACAGCCTTCGCCGCCTCTTCGTGAGTGAGCCCAAACTCCTGCGTCAGACGTTGTAAACCCTGGGCTTCTTCAAGTGGATTCAGGTCTTCGCGCTGGATGTTCTCGATCAACGCCATGATCGCGGCGGACTCGTCCGGGACATCCTTCACAAGCACTGGCAATGAGTCGAGCCCGGCGAGCGACGCGGCTCGGAAGCGCCGTTCGCCAGCGATGATCTCGTAGCGCCCGCCCGTCAGCGGACGCACGAGCACCGGCTGCATGATGCCCTGGCTCTTGATGCTTTCGGCGAGTTCGTAGAGCGCACCCTCGTCCATCCGCGTGCGCGGCTGGTAGCGGCCGGATTGCAGTTGGGCCAGCTTGAGCGTTGTGGGCGTGCCATCGTCCGATCCGCCCACTGCGGCGTCCTTCACGCGCGGGCCGAGCAGCGCTTCCAGTCCGAGGCCGAGGCCCTTGGGTTTCTTCGTCACCATGCGGCGATTGTCGGCGATCGGGGTGTCAGATCGCCGCTGGCCGGCCACGAGATGTGAAGCGATGCCGTATGCTGTGGCTTCACACAGGTGAGGACGCGAGGTTCGAGATGACACACAAGGTTTTCGTCGATGGTCAGGAAGGCACGACGGGACTGCGCATTCACGAGTACCTCGCGAACCGTGCCGACATCGAGGTGTTGACGATCGCCCCTGAGCGGCGCAAGGATGCCACCGAGCGAGCGCGGCTGCTCAACGCCGCGGATGTCGCCTTCTTGTGCCTGCCAGACGACGCGGCGCGCGAAGCGGCGTCGCTCGTGACGAACCCGAACACATGTTTGATCGACGCCAGCACGGCGCACCGCACCGCGCCGGACTGGGTGTTCGGCCTGCCCGAACTGGCACCGGGCCAGCGCGAGCGCATACGGGCCGCGAAGCGCATCTCGAACCCGGGCTGCCATGCAAGCTCATTCATCCTGTTGCTGCGTCCGCTGGTCGACGCTGGCATCGTGGCGCCCGATCTGCCGATTTCGGCGACATCGATCACCGGTTACTCGGGCGGTGGCAAGAAGATGATCGAGCAGTACGAACGCGGCGGTGACCCGAAGCTCGACGCGCCGCGCGCCTACGGCCTCGCGCTCAAACACAAGCATGTGCCAGAGATGCTGCAACACACCGGGCTGCGCACGCAGCCACTGTTCATGCCGATCGTCGGCAATTTCTACAAGGGACTTGCGGTGTCAGTGCCGCTGCATTTCAGTCAGCTCACTGCAGGCAGCGACGGCCACGCAATCCAGCGTGCCTTCGAGCAACGCTACGAAGGTGAACGATTCATCCGCGTCATGCCACTGTCGGATCCGGCAACGCTGGAAGGTGGCTTCTTCGACGTCATGGCAGCGAACGACACGAACCGCGTCGACATCTTCGTCTTTGCCAACGACGCCCAGGCAATCCTGATGGCGCGCCTCGACAACCTGGGCAAGGGGGCGAGCGGCGCAGCGGTGCAGGCGATGAATGTGCACTTGGGGCTGGACGAAGGTCTCGGGCTGTAGTCTCGCCCGCCCAAGAGCCCAGGCAAGGCAAACCGAGGTAGGCGAAACGGGCTCCGCGGGGCCCTTGTCAATGCAGGAGCTTGGATTGCTCGGGCATCGCAAGCTCCATCACGGACGCGCAGACTGATGTCGAACGGTGCAGCGCTCCGCGATTACGCGAGCGGCGCCACCCGCGCCCGGTAGTGGTACGCGTAGGCATCGGCAAAGCCGAGGCGTGCATAGACACTGCGTGCGGTGAGATTGTTGGCATCGACTTGCAGGTACGCGGTTTGTGCGCCCAGACCGAGAGCGTGTTGCAGCAAATGCACGCACAACGCGCTCGCCAGCCCTTGTCCACGCGCGTCCGTGGCGGTGAATACGTCGTACAGCCCGGCGATCGTGCCTTCGAGCGCGAACTGGCCGCAGGCCACGACGCGGCCATCGCGTTCGTGTGTGCACGAATCCGCGATACGCCACCGGTGAAAGCCGCAGTCGCTGAGCGTGTGCCTCCATCTGGTCAGCAGGCGTGCCGCGCAGGGAGCCGACTGAGCGCGCGTACTCATCGCCGGACACGGCACGCAGAGAGTGCGAGGCCGGTTCGGCGATTGCATCCAGCTTCGGCAGGCACATCACGCGTGTGTCGTCGAAAGCGACCAGTCCCGCGTTATCGAGTGCGGCGTCGAGGTTCGGCGGCTTGCTGAGCGGCGTGACGCGAAAAATAATCGGCAGTCCGGCATCGGCGTAAGCCTGCTCGCACAGCGCCAGCTTTTCCACGAGCGGTAAGCGCCCGGCACCAATTGCGTTGACGCAACGCGCACGCTTGGCCTTGCCGGGCGAGAAGCGCAACAGCCAGCCATCGAGCACGCGTTGCTGCGGAGGCGCACTCGCGTTCAGCCCGGCGTTCTCGATGCGCGCGAGCAGTGCCGGATCCATGCGTTCGAACCTACATCGCGCGCATGCGCTCGACCATCTCGCCCGCGAACGCCTTGAAGGCCAGCGCGCCCTTCGATGTGGGGTCGAAGACGACGCCAGGCAGGCCGTAGCTTGGCGCTTCGGCGAGCCGGACGTTGCGTGGGATGACGGTGTTGAAGACCTTCTCGCCGAAGTGCGACTTGAGCTGCTCGCTGACCTGCTGCTGCAAGGTGATGCGCGCATCGAACATGACCCGCAGCAAGCCGATGATCTGCAGATCGGGGTTCAGGTTCGCGTGCACCTGCTTGATCGTGTTGACGAGGTCCGAGAGACCCTCGAGTGCAAAGTATTCGCACTGCATCGGAACCACCACGCCATGCGCGCTGCACAGGCCGTTCAACGTGAGCAGGTTGAGCGAGGGCGGGCAGTCGATGAGCACGAAGTCGTACTCGCCGTCGACCGCCGACAACGCCTGCTTGAGCCGCTTTTCGCGACGCTCCAGGCCCACGAGCTCGACTTCGGCGCCAGCGAGTTCGCGGTTCGCGCCGAGCACGTCAAAGCCGCCGCGCGGACTTGCAACGCGCGCCTCAGCGATGTTCGCGCTCTCGATCAGCACGTCGTAGACACTCAGCGTAAGTGAGCGCTTGTCAACACCAGAACCCATGGTGGCGTTGCCTTGGGGATCGAGATCGACCACCAGCACGCGCTGACTGAGCTGTGCGAGCCCGGCCGCGAGGTTGACCGTCGTCGTCGTCTTGCCGACTCCGCCCTTCTGGTTCGCGACGCAAAATATTCTGGCCATGGGTCAGTTGCTTCCGAGACGGATGCCGAAGCCGACAAGGAAGGCGCCTGCAGCGCGCTCCATCCAGCGCGCCAGCCGGCGGTGCGCTTTCACTTGCAACGAGACGGCCTGAGCAAAGGCGCAAAACGTCAGGCAATACGCTGCGGTGAGGGTCGCGATCGTCACCGCCATCGCGATGAAAGTGAGGCCGCCACGGTGCGTCGCCGGATCGATGAAGAGCGGAAAGAACGCCATGTAGAACACGATTGCCTTCGGGTTGAGGAGCGTGATCAGAAATGCCTGCTTGGCATAGCGTCGGGGCTCGATGTGGATCGGCGCCGTGCGGCCCTCGCGTGCAACGAGGAGCCTCAGCCCGATCCACGCCAAGTAGGCCGCGCCGCCGTATTGCACCGCCTGGAAGGCCGAGGGGTGAGCTGCGAGCAGCGCCGCGACACCGCCGACTGCGAGCCACAGCAGAACCTGGTCGCTGGCGATCAGACCAAAAGTTGCCTGTGCCCCAGCCTTGAATCCACCCTTGCCGGTCGATAAGAGCAGCGCAAAAGTACCCGGACCGGGCAATGCCAGAAACAGCAGGATTGCAGCGCAAAACGCGCCGTAGTCTGTAATGCCGAACATCCCCTCGTCCTCCCGGGCTGAAGTGTAGGGGCAGTCGAGGCGGGTGATCGCGCGTGGACCAGCGAGTCTCGTGCGGGCCTGCTGGTGGGCGCGACTTTGGGCGAATTCGTTCAGCCTTGCGCTCGCATCCAGACGAGGCAGCGATCCGCCTCGAGCCCCCGGACGCGTACCTGTTCCACGTGAAACATCTCGGTTTGTGCGGGGAGTGCGTCAATCTCGTTCGTCGGGTACTTCCCCTTCATTGCCAGCCAAGTCCCACCCGGGGCGAGCAAATGGCGTGTCAGCGCAGTGAATTCGGCAAGTGCGGCAAAGGCGCGCGACGTGATCATCTCGAACGGATCATGGGCCAACGACTCCACGCGCGTGTGCAGCGAATGCAGGTTGCGAAGTTCGAGCTCGGCTGCTACCTGCCGAACAAAGCTCGCCTTCTTGCTAACCGCATCGACGCACGTCACGTCGAACGCCGGAATCAGCGTGGCAATCACAATTCCGGGCAACCCCGCGCCGCTGCCGACATCGAGCACGTGTTTCGCGTTGCCCCCCGACCAGCGACGCAACGGCTCGACGATGGTGAGACTGTCGAGCAGATGTTGCTCCAACATGCGCGACGGGTCGCGAATCGCGGTCAGGTTGTAGACGCGGTTCCACTTACGGAGCAACTCGAGGTAGGCGAGCAGCGCGCCGATCTGCTTGTTGCTCGGGGAAAGACCGAGCGCAGCGGCGCCATCGGTCAGCCGGCTGCTCTCAAGCGACATTGCGCCGCGCCAGGCCGTCAGCCAACGTCGGGTCCGGGACCGTTCTGGCGAGGGCTTGGGCCGCGATCGACTCGGCCTCTACGGAAGTCGCGCGCGAGGCTGCTGCGACCAAACTGCCCTTCTTCAAGTGAATCAGCAGAAGCGAGACGGCCGCCGCCGTGACGCCAGGCAGCCGCGCGGCTTGGCCGAGTGTCTCGGGCCGGTGCTGGCACAACCGCTGGCGCACCTCGTAGGACAGGGCACCCACGCCGGCATAGTCGAAGTCGGGCGGCAGGCGCAGCCCCTCGTAGTGGGCCGCACGGTCGATACCTTCGTTCTGCTTGGTGATGTAGCCGGCGTATTTGACGCTGACCTCCAACTGCTCTATGACTACGTTGGCGAGTTCTTCACCGTGTTCATCGCGCAAGGTCTGACGCGTCACGGCAGCCTGCGGGAGTGCAATTTCGGCTGCGGCAGCCACCTGATCGAATCCGACGCCGGGCCGCCGCAACAGGTCGGTCAGACGGTACTCGTGCTCCAGTGGCTTGCCGAGCAGGCGTTGCGCGTCGGCGGCTGGCAAGGTGGCTGGGCCAACCCAGGTTCGCGCCAAGCGCTCTGTTTCACGTGAAACAGCGTCGCGCTTTCGGCAAAACGCATCCCACCGAGTGTCGTCGACCAAGCCAAGATTGCGCCCCATCTCGGTCAGGCGAAGGTCGGCATTGTCCTCGCGCAACTGCAGGCGGTACTCGGCGCGGCTCGTGAACATGCGGTAGGGCTCGTTGACGCCCTTGGTCGTCAGGTCATCGATGAGCACACCCAGGTAGGCCTGATCGCGGCCGGGAACCCAGGCATCTTGCTCGCGCACCTTCAGCGCGGCGTTCAACCCGGCGAACAAACCCTGGGCAGCCGCCTCTTCGTAGCCCGTCGTGCCGTTGATCTGCCCGGCGAAATACAGGCCTTCGATTGCCCGCGTCTCGAAACTCGCCCGCAGCGCGCGCGGATCGAAGTAGTCGTACTCGATCGCATAGCCCGGGCGCAGGATGTGTGCGTTCTCCAACCCCTGCATCGACCGCACTGCTGCGAGCTGAACATCGAAGGGCAGCGAGGTCGAGATGCCGTTCGGGTAGTACTCGTTCGTCGTCAGACCTTCGGGCTCGAGGAAAATCTGATGCGATGTCTTATCCGCAAAGCGGTTAACTTTGTCCTCGATGCTCGGGCAGTAGCGTGGGCCGATGCCTTCGATGACGCCGGTGAACATCGGGCTACGGTCGAACCCGGAGCGGATGATCTCGTGGGTGCGCTCGTTGGTATGCGTGATCCAGCACGGCACCTGGCGTGGATGCTGCGACGCGTTTCCCATGAAGCTGAACACGGGCACCGGGTCGGACTCGCCAGGTTGTACTTCGAGGCAGTTGAAGTCGATGCTGCGGCCGTCGATGCGCGGCGGCGTGCCGGTCTTTAGCCGGCCCTGCGGCAGCTTCAGTTCCTTCAGTCGCGCCGACAGCGACAGCGCGGGCGGGTCGCCGGCGCGCCCTGCGGCGTGGTTTTGCAGTCCGACGTGGATGCGTCCATCGAGAAACGTACCCGCCGTCAGCACGACGGCGCGCGCGGCAAAGCGGATCCCGACCTGCGTCACCGCCCCGGTGACACGGTCGCCTTGGAGAATCAGGTCGTCCACCGCCTGCTGGAACAGCCACAGATTCGGCTGATTCTCGAGCCGGCGCCGGATTGCGGCGCGATAGAGCACGCGATCGGCCTGCGCGCGCGTCGCACGCACCGCAGGGCCCTTGGATGCATTCAGGATGCGGAACTGGATTCCCGCCTCGTCGGTCGCCGCCGCCATTGCGCCGCCGAGCGCATCGACTTCCTTCACCAGATGACCCTTGCCGATGCCGCCGATCGACGGATTGCAACTCATCTGGCCGAGCGTCTCGATGTTGTGCGTGAGCAGCAAGGTCGCGCAGCCCATGCGTGCCGCGGCGAGCGCCGCTTCGGTGCCGGCGTGCCCGCCGCCGACAACGATGACGTCGAATGTACTCGGGTAATGCATTGTGTTTCCAGTTTCACAGCCGACTCGATCGGATGCAATCTGCAGCCGGTCGTGCCTTCACGTATCGCAGCGCGCACAGGGCGCAGCATTTTACCGGGCAGGGCGAAATGCCGTGCGGCGCGGCCGAGACGAGAGCGGCGTATCGAATTGCCAATGACGTTCGCGGGACGCGTCGGCCGCGCCGGGGGCCGCTCATCCCCGACGATCTCGAGTGTGACAAGCGCGGCATCATTCGCCCAGCCGACTTGCGGCGCTTGCATTCAGATGGACGCGAATCTGCGCTGCTGCCGGTTTGGCCGTCCGCATCGGCCGGCCGTTTGTGTCGCGCTGCGGTCGTCGACGGACATGTGCTGCCCAGATCGCGACTACGCGCTGGCCTGGATCGCCGAGGTCGAGCATCTGACGGCGCGCAGTGCCCGACCTGCCGACGCGACCTGCGCCCTGATTGCGCGAAAGCACCACGCCGTCACGCACCCAGCGGTACCCGTCGTTCGTCGAGCGAAGCTCGACGCTCACGCCGGGCGCAACATCTCCAGGTGCGGTATGCCGTCTTCCAGGTAGGAGGCCCCCACCGGGCTGAAGCCGAAGTCGGCATAGAAGCGCGCCAACCGCTCCTGAGCCGAGATCCGGATCGCCATGCCCGGATGCATCTGCGTGCTGTGTGCGATCACGCGACGCACGACTTCCCGGCCCAAGCCGAGGCCCCGTGCTGGCGCCGTCGTCATCACACGGCCCATCGCGGGCTCGACGTACTTGGTGCCCGGGTTCAGGAGTCGCGCATAGGCGAGCGGCATTGCATGCTCAGTCGACCAAGCCGCGAAGTGGCACGACACTTCATCGTACTCGTCGGCATCGAGATAGATGCACTGCTGCTCGATCGTGAAGACCTGTTGACGGGCGCGATAGATTCTTGCAAGCTCGATCGGGCTTAGTTCACCGAAGCGGCAGATACGCCAGTCGATTTCGCCGGGCAACTGCCGCCACGCGGCGCTCGCCGGTGGGAGAGGCGCCGCGCGCCGTGGTTTGTGATCGCTCGATGGGCCGCCGCCCGCTGCCGATTCGTCGAGCGCGGCGCTGAGGCTGGTGCGGCGCGCGAAGCCGTTCATGCGCGCCCCCTTCGCGGTCCGCTGCCGCCTTGCAACTGTTGCAGCGTGTAGGCGGCGCCCTGCTGCAGCACGATCACGCGGTCGGCCGAGGCAATCGTCTCCGGCCGGTGGGCGACGATCACGCGCGTCAGCTTCAACTGCGCGACGGCCTGATTGACGAGCCGCTCGCGGTCTACGTCGAGCGAACTCGTCGCCTCGTCGAGGAACAGGAAGCGCGGCCGCTTGTAGAGCGCGCGCGCCAGCAGGATGCGCTGCTTCTGCCCGCCCGAGAGCGTCGCGCCCATGCTGCCGATCAGCGTGTGGTAACCCATCGGCAACGCCTCGATCTCCTCGTTCACCGAGGCGAGGCGTGCACATTCCTCGATCCAGGCCGGATCGGGCTCGACATCGAAGAAGCAGATGTTGTCCGCGATCGATCCGGCGAAGAGCGGCTCGTCCTGCATCACGGTGCCGATCATGTCGCGCCAGCGGGCCAGGCCGATGCGCTCCAGGTTCACACCGCCGACCGCGATCTCTCCGGCGTCGAGCGCGTGCATGCCGAGCATCAATTTGAGCAGTGTCGTCTTGCCGCAGCCTGAAGGGCCGACGATCGCGACCGATTCGCCGGACTCGACGACGAGGCTCAGGCCAGAGAGCACCGCTGGCTCGCCGTCGGCATATCGAAACGACACGTCGCGCAGCTCGAGCCGAGCTTCGAGTTCGCGTCCCTCGGCGGCCTTTGGCGCGTCGTCCTCGGGTGCAGTGAGTACGATGTCGGATAGCCGCTCGCCTTGCAGCTTGAGCATGCTGAGCTCGACGCCCTTGTCGATCAGGCCGCTGATGCGGGTCGCGAATTGCTCCTTGAAGGCGATGAATGCGAACAACATGCCGACCGTAAAGCTCTGTTGCATCACGAGCAGGGCACCGACCCAGATCACCGCGACGCGCTCCAGGCCGAAGACGAGCTTGTTCGACATCGTCAGCAGCAGGTCGATCTTGCGCGTCGCGAGCGTCGCGTTCATCGCATCGACGACGACGTTCATGAAGCGCGCTTGGCGATCCTGCTGACGGTTGAAGAGCTTGATCGCCTGCACGCCGCGCAGTGACTCAAGAAAGTGCGTCGCGCGCTGTGCGTCGTGGACGATCGCCTCTTCGGTCGCATTGCGAAGCGGCTTGAAGAAGGCCCATTTCAGCAGCGCATAAATCGCCACAGCGCCGAGCACGATAGCGGTCAGCGTGACGCTGTAGAAAAGCATCATCGCGAGCGTCACGATGACGAGCAGGCCATCGAGCACGGCCTCGATGAAGTGCGTTGTCAGCGTCTGCTGGATGAGCTGGATCGCACCGAAGCGCGACATCACATCGCCCGTGTGGCGCTTCTCGAACCAGGCGAGCGGCAAGCGCATCAGGTGCGCAAACACATTGCCGAGCCACTGCACGTTGAGCGTCGCCGACAGATAGAGCACGGCCCAGGATCGCAGCGCGCCGGCCGCCACCTGCATCAGCACCAACAGGCCGAAGCCGACGCCGAGTGTGATGAGCAGATCGCGATCGGCGCTCAGCAGCACGCCGTCCACCACCCACTGGATGAAGAACGGCGTCAGCAGCACGAAAAATTCGAGCGCGAGCGCGAGGGCGAAGATCTGGAACAGTGAGCGCTTCAGGCCCGTCACGCGTCCGAGCAACTGGCGCAGCGTGATGCGTTGGCGCTCGTTGCGCGCGACGAAGTCTGCCGCCGGCGAGAGTTCGAGCGCGACGCCGGTGAAATGGCGCGAGACTTCCGCGAGCTTCATGCGGCGCACACCGTGCGCTGGATCGTGGATCTCGGCCACGCCGCGGCGCACCGACGCGAGGACGACGAAATGGTTCAGATCCCAATGCAGCACGCAGGGCAGTGCGAGCTGCGGCAGATGATCGAGTTCAGCGCGCAGGGGCCGCGCGTTCAACTGCAGCGCGGCGGCCATGCGAACCAGATCGGCAAGCGTCGCGCCCTTCAGCGACAGCGTGAAACGGCGCCGTAGCGTCGGCAGATCGGTGCGTAGCCCGTGGTGCGCGGCGACCATCGCGAGGCATGCCAGCCCGCATTCGGCCGCCTCGGTCTGCAAGATCACCGGCAGACGTTTCGGGCCGAAGCCCAGATCCAGGGCTGCAAGCATGGTCAGACGCGCCCGGCGACGCCGAGAACGGGTTCGAATAGCCACTCGATCAGGCGGCGCCTGTCGAGCAGTATGTCAGCCTCGAGCTGCATGCCTGGCGCTAGTGGCTGCGCCTTTCCGTAAGCGGTCACATCCTGCTGATCGAGCGCGACCGTGATGCGATAGAGCGGCTCCCCTGTGTTCGGCCCGCCGCTGAGCGCACCGGCGCCGGCGCCAGTCGCAGCGGTCGACAGCGTCAGGCTGGCGAGTTCGTTCGCCTGTAGCGGCGTGCGCGACACCTGCAGCACATGCCCCGTGTAGTGGCCGAACTTCTGATACGCGTAGGCCTGATAGCGAAGCAATACGGGCTGATCGGGGCGCAGGAAACCGACCGCGCTCGAAGGCGCGTAGAGATCAGCCTGCAACTTCGCCTGCGCCGGCATCAGGCTGGCGAGCGCGACGCCCGGCTGCACGCTCTGCCCCGGATCGGCGAGCACGTTTGTCAACACGCCATCCTGTGGTGCGCGGATCACGATGCGTTGGCGCGCCTCGTTCTCGATCGACTCCTGCGCGAGAGCGGCGATGTTGCGTTCGGTCTCGCCCTGCACCGCTTCGGCCTGCAAAGGCAGTTCACGCTGCTGCGTTTCGAGCGCACCGATCTCGCGCAGCTGCGCCGTGCGCTGGCGTTCCAGCGCCTGCAGTCGTGCCTTCTGGCCGAGAAGTTCTTCGGACTTGGTCTGCACGGCCGCGTCGGAGATGAAGTTCTCCGCGCGCAGCGATTCGACCCTCGCCTGCGACTGTTGTGCGAGATTCAGGCGTTGCTGCTGGGTTGTAGTTTCGGCGTCGATCTGTGCCAGCTCGCGGCGCATGTCGGTAAGCCGCCGCTCGAGCCCGGCGCGTTGCGCCTGCAGGAGTTGCGCCTGCTGGCGCAGCGCGCCTTGCAAGCTGCGTTCGCGCTCGGCCAAGCTTTGCTGCACGCCGGCCTGGGTGTCGCCGGCAAGCGTCGCGCGATCGACCGAGAGCTCGAAGAGCACATCACCGCGCTTGACGCTCTGGCCCTCGCGCACATGGTTTACAAGCACCGTCGCCGCTTCGGGCGTCACAAGGCGGATCAGGCCGAGGTCGGGCACAAGCACGCCGCTCACGTGCGCCTTGCGCGTGTACTCGCCGACAAACAGATAGCCGATCACCAACGCCGAGACGCTCACCGTGAGCACGGTAAGCAGCGTCATCGACAAAGGCCGGACGAGCTGAACCCCGCCCAGCCAGGATTGGCGCTGACCGTCGACCGCTTCGGGTCGGAACAGCGGGGTCACGCTGGCGCTGCGAGGTACGCTAGCGGAGCCGTCACTTGGCACAGCCTCGTCCTTGGAGGTCGGCCCGCGAACCGGCCGAACGGGAGAAGTGCAGGCTAAAGCCAGCCGCCCTTCGGCGCAGAGGCGGCAGCCCAGCCGCCCTTCGGCGCTCCGCCGCCGACGAACTGATGCAGATGCACCGGCAGCGGTTGCGGCGCGCCGATCGTACGCGAGGCTTCGGCAACGCGGACGCTTTGGCGAAGGGCACGGGAAACGAAAGACTTGAGGCTGGCTTGCATGTCGGACTCCTGGGTGGGGTACTTTGCGAGCACCTTGCGTGCTCACAGCCCGGATTCAAACAGGCATCGCCTTCGCTTGAAACTGTCAAGTCTTACAGGGTAGGGATACAGAATTCGCCAAAAGCGTGTAGGCAAACCGCCAAAAAAGTACGATTTCAGCGAATGAGACCGAGGCGAAGCGCCTTCAAGACCGCTTGGTGCTTGTTCGTGCAATCGAGTTTGTGCATACCGTTGTTCAGATGCAACACTGCGGTGCGCTCGCTGATGCCCAGCACTTCGCCGACCTCCCATGCCGTCTTGCCGTCCATCGTCCAGCGCAGGCATTCAAGCTCGCGGGGCGTGAGCTTCGGCCGCTCGCATTGCGCTGCTGCCGGCACCAGGATGCGCAGCGCCGCGTCTTGAGCATGCACGGCGAAAAGCTGCAGGTCGGCAACCATGCGCGTCAGTTCACTCGGGTCTTTTGGCATCGCCTGCACGCGATCGACGCCGAGTACAAAGTGCCTTCCTTCTGGCATGTGAAGGGCCAAGCAAACACCGTTGCGGTAGCCGTATCGTGCCTGCTCCTCCCACATATCACCCTCGCCGCGCGACGTGTACGTTTCCTGGTTCCAGATGATCGGAACGCTGTGTTGTTTGCAGTGCTGCATCACAGGATCGCGACGCCGATTGGGCGTGGAATCTATGGTTTCCCGGTAGGCGTCCGGTGCGTTGTCAACCGAGATGAATTCCGGATCGCTCAAAGGGCGATCAATGACCGTAATTGCCGAGACCATGTCAAACCCAAGGTCGTGCGAGAAACGCACGATCTCGCTCCGGAACTCCTCTTGGCTCCGGGCTTCCATGACCGACAAGTACCCACCCTGCAACATCAGTTTCCCTTGAAGGACGCGTCGCAAGTCACGCGAACGGTCTTTTGCAGTCCCCCTGACAAAGTTTACAGATGGCAGGCCGTTTGATCCTGCTCATACTTCACGACATGATGAAACATCTTGCTTCTTCGCCGGCCCGGCCGTACGCCGAGCCGCCCTCGATCCCCGCTTGGGCCGTGTTTGCGTGGCCGACGGTATTGTGGCAGGCACCGCACCCCCAGGGTTGCCGATTTCTGCACCTGGGCACGCGGGTAACGACGCTCGGCCAACCGGTGTGCAGCGGCCAGACGTTGTGGGGCAACTCGGACGCCGAGCCCGCCGCCGGCATCGCCTGGGATTGGATCGAGCTGACGCACGGCGTCGTCGCGATGGCGGATCCGATGGCCGTCATCACCAATGTGCGTCTGCTCGGCCCGGGCGGCGAGGTGCTGACCGCCGCCGAAGCCGCGCCACATCTGAACGAGCTCGTGCATGCACTGCCCTGGCAGTGCGAAGTACAGCGCGCGATACAAAAGCTGGGCCTGCACTGAACCTTGGCGCAAGCTGCCGGCGCGCCGGTCTCGCGCACCCGCCGTCTGGACGGCCACCACCGGGACGAGCGTCAGGCCAGATGCGCCGCCGCGAGTAGCGCCCGCGTGTAGGCATGCGCAGGCGCGTCGAATAGCGCCAGCGCCTCGCCACGTTCGACGATCTCGCCATCCTTCATCACGAGCACGCGGTGCGACATCGCGCGCACCACCGCGAGGTCGTGGCTGATGAAGACATAGCTCATGCCGTAATGCTGCTGTAACTCGGCGAGCAATGCGAGCACCTGTTGCTGCACCGAGACGTCGAGTGCCGAAGTCGGCTCGTCGAGCACCAGCACCTCGGGGCGCAACACGACGGCGCGCGCGATCGCGATCCGCTGGCGCTGGCCGCCCGAGAACTCATGCGGATAGCGCTGCAGCACATTGAAGATCCCTTGTGCCTCGCTCAAGCCCACCTCGGCGAGCATCTCAAGCACACGCTTCTCGCGTTCTGCCTTCGACAGTTCGGGCATGTGCAGCGCGGGGCCTTCGCCGACGATCTGGCCCACCGTCATGCGCGGGCTGAGGCTCGCGAACGGGTCCTGAAACACGACCTGCATGCGCTTGCGCATTGCCCGCAGCGCACTCCGATCGGCATCGTCGATGCGGGTCGCCCCCATTTCGACGCGACCGCTCGAAATCGGCTGCAGCGCAAGCAGCGCCATGCCGAGCGTCGTCTTGCCGGAGCCCGATTCGCCGACGATGCCGAGCGTCTCGCCGCGCTTCAACGCAAGCGTCGCGTCGCGCACCGCGACGAAGCTGCGTGTCTTGAACCAGCCGGCCGACGCCTTGAACTCGACCCGGATGTCCTGCCCGGAGACGAGCACCGGCGCATCGTCGGCAACCGGTCGCACGACGCGCTGCGGGCGGCTCGCGAGCAGCTTCTTCGTGTAGGCGTGTTGAGGATTGCTGAACACGGTCTCCGTCTCGCCGGTTTCGACGAGCTTGCCGCGCTCCATCACGCCGACGCGGTGCGTGAAGCGGCGCACCAGGTTCAGGTCGTGCGTGATGAAGAGCAGTGCCATCCCTATTTCGCTCTGCAACTCGTCGAGCAGCGCAAGGATCTGCGCCTGGATCGTCACGTCGAGCGCGGTCGTCGGCTCGTCGGCGATCAGCAACTGCGGCCGGCAGGCGAGCGCCATCGCGATCATCGCGCGCTGGCGCTGGCCACCCGACATCTGGTGCGGCAGCGTGTCAATGCGCCGCTCAGGTTCGGGGATGCCGGTGCGCGCGAGCAATTCGATAGCGCGTGCACGCGCCTGCGGCTTGCTCAAGCCTTCATGCAACTCGAGCACCTCGCCGATCTGGTTGCCGACCGTGTAGAGTGGGTTGAGCGCCGTCATCGGCTCCTGGAAGATCATGCCGATGCGTTTACCGCGAATGCCGCGCATCTCGCGTTCGCTCTTGGCGAGCAGATCCTCGCCGCCGAAGCGAATCGCACCGGTTGTCGTCGCAGCATCGACGAGTCGCAGCACCGACAGTGCGCTGATCGACTTGCCAGATCCCGACTCACCGACGAGCGCGAATTTCTCACCAGCCGAAATCGAGAACGACACGTCGTCGACGACCCGCGAGTCGCCGAAGCTTACGTTCAGACGTTCGACCGACAACAAAGGCGAGGTGTTCATGGTGGTGGCGTTCATGTCAGTACGGCCCGGCCGTCCGAAGGTGCTGACGCTCCCACGGGCCACGGAGTGGTCTCTTCGAGTTCATGGGGGCGCGAACGAAGTGAGCTCGGGGCAGTTTCATGACTTACGCGTGTCGAAGGCGTCGCGCAGCGCGTCGCCGATGAAGGTCAGAAGCAGCAACGTGATCACGAGCACCGCGAAGGTCGGGAAGATGATCCACCACGCGTCGAGGTTCGCCTTGCCCT
>JBDTSN010000003.1:0-17823 GCA_039931145.1 Burkholderiales bacterium
CCTGAAGCACCTGCTTGCGGTTGCGCGCCATGGCAGCACGCTCGCGGCCGGCCGGGCGCTGGGCCTCGATCAATCGACGGTGCAACGGCGCCTGACGGAACTCGAGCGACGCTTCGGCCAGGCGTTGGTGCGGCGGCAGCCCACCGGCTACCAGTTGACCGAGTTCGGGCAGGCCTTGCTGCCACATGCCGAGCGCGTCGAGGACGCGGTGGTGATGCTCAAGCAGCACATGGCGACTGCAGCCGCCGAGGTCGCCGGGATCATCCGCGTGACGTGCCCGGAGCCGATCGTCTTCCGGATCACCCAGTCGACGTTGCTCGAGCGATTTCGCGAGCGCCACCCGGCGCTGCAGGTGCACTTCGTCATGAGCGACAAGTACATCGACCTGGCCAAGGGTGAAGCGGACGTCGCGCTTCGTTCGGGTGACACCGATGACAGCGAGCTCGTTGGCCGCAAGATCGGAGACTCTGTCTGGGCGATTTATGCGAGCACCACCTACATCGAGCGCCACGGGAGTCCACAACGTGTCGAGGATCTGCCCAAGCACGCACTTGTGGGATTCGACGACACGATGGCGAAACACCGCATCGCGGCGTGGTTGCGCAAGATCGCGCCAGGCACGGTGCTCGCCGCACGAGCCAACAGCGTGCTGGGCCTGGTCTATTCGGCCAAGGCGGGCATCGGCGTCGCCCCTTTGCCGATCGCGCTCGGCGACGCCGAACCCGATCTCGTTCGCGTGATCGAGCCGGTCGCCGAACTCACGCGTATCTGGCGCATGCTGACGACATCTGAACTGAGGCACACACCGCGTGTCGCTGCGTTCTTCGAGTTCATCGTCGACGAGATCGACACGCTTCGGCCGATCATCACCGGCTGAACAAGAGCGCCAGATTCCGGCCTGTCAGAAGCGATCGGGGAGTCATCGGCCGACTGCGGGGCAGTCATTCGCGAACACCGCTTCTGGCCGCATGTGTGAGTCGCCGAAGGCCTGCTGCCGGCAAGCCTGGTTTCAATATCGGCTGACGGCCATCCTGATCACGAAAGTGACTGCCTCAGCTCGACCCGAAGGGGGTACCCAGCGTCTGGAAGAGCGGTCGCTGGCAACTGTTCCTGATCGACCTTCAGCAGACGCGCGAACCAGCGACGTGGCCGCCGGCACGTCCATGGATGCGCAGGGCGTTTCCGTCATCGACCCGGTGACGCGCCAGCTGACTTGGCAGACCTCGGCGTGAAGCCGCCGGCGCGGGCTTGGCCAAAGTCGGCACAAGGCCCACTTTCGCCGCCGCCCTGGTGATCCACAGAAGTGCAGGCGAAAAAAACGCGCCGGGCGTTGCCACCCGGCGCGCGGTGTCACGGTGGATTCTTATTTCGGCAGCACGACGGTGTCGATCACGTGGATCACGCCGTTGTCTGCCACGATGTCGACCGCGGTCACCTTGGCCTGGTCGACCATCACGCCGTTCATCGTCGATACCGTCAGGTTCGAGCCCTGCACGGTCTTGACCATGCCGGCCTGGACGTCCTTGGACATCACCTTGCCGGGGACCACGTGGTAGGTCAGCACTGCGACGAGCTTGCCCTTGTCCTTCAGCAGCGCGTCAAGATCGGCCTTCGGGATCTTGGCAAAAGCCGCGTCGGTCGGCGCAAACACCGTGAACGGGCCGGGGCCCTTGAGCGTGTCGACCAGGCCCGCCGCCTGCAAGGCGACGACGAGGGTCTTGAAGTCGCCGGCAGCGATGGCGGTGTCGACGATGTCCTTGGCTTGGGCTGCCAAGGCAGCGAAGGACAGGGCGGTGATGGCGAATAGCTTTTTCATGAATAACTCCAATGGTGGGTAGGTAACGAGGGTGAGAGAAGTCCGAGGGCGCCTTACGGAGCCACCGGCAGGAGAACCTTGTCAATCACGTGAATCACGCCGTTGCTGGCCACGATATCGGTGGCGACGAGCGTTGCCGTGCGGGACAGCGCGTCGGTGATGGCGAGGTTCGCGTCGACGGTGAAGCTCGATCCCGCCAGCGCCGTGGCCACGACTGCTGGCTTCGGCAATGCGATCACGTCAGCGGCCCGCAAGTCGCCCGGCACCACGTGATACAGCAGGACCGAGCCCAGGTTCGGGTTGGCCAGCAGCGCGGCCTTGGAAACCGATAGCTCGGTCAGCGCCGCTGCGAAAGCGGTGTCGGTCGGCGCAAACACCGTGAACGGGCCGGGCGAGCTGAGCGTTCCTGCCAGATTGGCAGTGACCACGGCTTCGACGAGGATGGAAAAGGCCGGGTTCAGCTGAGCCATCTGCACGATAGTGAGCACACCGGGCGGCACCAGCACCTTGTCGATGACATGGATGACGCCATTGCTGGCGGCGACGTCGGCCACGCTGACGCTGGCCTGGGTGAGCACCGCGTCGGTGATCTTCACGCCGTCGGTCGTGTCCACTGCCAACGTTGTGGCAGCGCCTTCGAATGGGTACAGCGTGGCCTCTGTCGCCCCGCCAGCGATCAGGTCTGCGGCCGTCTTTCTCGCTGGCAGCACGTGGTACTGGAGGATCTTGGCCAGTGTTGCGCTGTCCAGCGCCGCGACCATGGCCCCGGCGTCGGCGAAGCCCAACGTCGTCGCCAGCGTATCGAACGCCGCATCGGTCGGTGCGAATACCGTCAGGCTCGAGGCGCTGTCGTTCAGCGCGGGTACCAGGCCCGCCTTGTCGGCCGCCGCGACGAGTGAGGTGAAGCCCCGATTCGTCGCCTCCGCCGCCAGCGTGCCCGGCGCCGGATCGTCACCACCGCCACAGGCTGCAAGCAGCGTCGCCGCGCTTAGAGCCGTAATCCACTTTGTCCATTGCTTCATTGCGATCTCCGTCAGGTTGATTAGTCCAGCGTTCAGGCCGTTTCCTGTACTCGCTGGGCGCAATTGTGAACTTATTAGTATTCTAAGTGAACTGTAAGGTCTTTACATGTACTTATAAGTACATTGACAACCCGGTTGGTATGAATTGCTTACAATGACGGCATGAGCAAAATCTCTTTTCGCGATCAAGTGCTGCGCGTGCGCGAGGACGCCATCGTCTCGTCGGTCAATAGGCTGTTGGCCGAAAAGGGCTTCGACCAGATGACGGTCGACGGCGTCGCCGCGGATGTGGGCATCGCCAAGGCCAGCCTGTACAAGCACTTCGCATCGAAGGAGGCTCTGGCGGCCGCGGCGATGCAGCGTGTGCTCGACAGGGCGCTGGCCGAAGTCGAGCGCTTGCGCAGCGACCAGGAAGCGCGCCCCCACGAACAGTTGAAAGACGTCGCGCGCTGGGCCATGCGCGAGCAACTGGCCGGCGAGATGCCGACCTTGCCGGCGCAGAATTCGGCGCTGCGCACGGCGCTGCTTGCCAACAAGGCGTATGTCGACCGGGTGATGGAACTGAGCGAGCGGCTGGGCGAATGGATCACCGCGGCCCAGGCGAGCGGCCAGATCGACGCCGGCCTGCCGCCGGAATTGGTCTTGTACACGCTGTACGCACGCGCCTGCGACCCGGTGCTGGAGGTGCTGAAGAGCACCGGCAACTACAGCGACGAGCAGGTGGTGGAACTCGTGCTCAAGACCTGTTTCGACGGCCTGACGGCACGCTGATCTTTGCGTTGACCGCGGCGGGGGCACCTGGCCAGGCTATTTCGATGCTCGCGGATGCTGCGCCCGCCATTCGCGCAACGCGCCGGGAATCTCATCCAGGCCGCGCATCACCAGCACACCGTCGAGTTCGCAGCGGCGCAATGCGGGCGCCGACCCGCCGGCCCAGAGCTGCACGTTGCCCGGTAGTGCCTGGCGCAGTTCCGCCAGCGCGTCGAGCACCTGGTTGGTGCCCATGCAGGCCGTGAAGCTGAGCGCGAGCACGTCGGCACCGTAAGCCGCGACGGCCAGGCGAAGGTCCGAAGGCGGTGTTTGCACACCCAGTGAGTGACAGTGCGCGCCCTCGGCAGCGAACAGCGCTTCGGCCATCAGCAGCCCCAGCCCGTGCGGCTCGCCGGGCAGCGTGCTGAGCAGCACGCGCGGGCTCAATTCGTCGCCGGCCACGTTCAGCCCCTGGATCGCCGTGCGCAGCACCCGCTGCACGATCTCGGTGTAGCTGTGTTCCTGGTAGACGTCCAGCGCGCCGCGTGCCCAGGCCTTGCCGACCAGCGTGTTCAGCGGGGCAATGACTTCGCTGACGAAGGCGATCAGCCCGAGTCGCACCTGCGCCTGGCTCAGGCGCCGCCGCAGCTCGGCCAGTTCGTGAATTCGCAGCAGCTCCAGCAAGGCCGACAACTCGTCGGTGACGGCGATCTCGTCGGGCGCGCGCGCCGAATCAGAACTGCGCTGGCCGAGTTGCAGCAGTTCCTCGACTGACAAGCGCATCAGTGCGCCAGGCCGATGGCCGGCATCGAGCAGCCGCTTCACGACACGCAGCTTGTCGACCTCGGCGCTCGAGTAGCAGCGCTCGCCGAGAGCATCGCGCGCCGGCATCGGGAAGCCGTAGCGCCGTTCCCAGACCCGCAGCGTGTCCTTGCCCAGGCCGGTCTCGCGCTCCACCGCGGCTATTTTCAATCCCGGGATTTTTTCTTGTTTGTCCATGACGAATCCTTGCGCATCACTGATTGTGGCGCTATGATCGCCTCACTTTCAAGTTTTGTCTAGGACAATAACCCGTGACTTCTAACCCTGCACTGCATCCGAATGCGACTCATCGTGCGCCGCCACTGGCCGGGCGCCAGCGCCGCGTGGCCGTCATCGGTTCGGGCATCAGCGGCCTGTCGGTCGCTCACACTTTGTCGGGCTCGGCGCGGCTGACGCTGTTCGAGGCGCAGTCGCATTTCGGCGGACACAGCCACACCGCGGATGTACGGCTCGACGGCATTCACCATGGCGTCGATACCGGCTTCCTGGTCTTCAACCCCCAAACCTATCCACGGCTGATCGAGCTGTTCGACTCGCTGCGCGTGGTCACGGCAGCATCCGAGATGTCTTTTTCGGTGCAGTTGCCGCAGCAGGGCATCGAGTGGAGCGGCAACAACCTGAACACCGTGTTCGCGCAGCGCCGCAACCTGCTGCGCCCGCGCTTCCTGGGCATGCTTCGGCAGATCGTGCGCTTCAACAAACTGGCTACCCGTATGGCCGTGGCCGGCGAAGACGCGCTGCTGGCCGAATCGATCGACGACTTCCTGGCGCGCCATCGGTTCGGCGACGCCTTTCGCGACTGGTACCTGCTGCCGATGGTGGGCTGCATCTGGTCGTGTCCGACCGACCAGATGCTGCGTTTTCCGGTCGGCACGATGATCCGCTTCTGCCACAACCACGGCCTGATCCAGATCGCCGACCGGCCACAGTGGCACACCGTCGTCGGCGGCTCGCGCAACTACGTGTCGAAGATGCTGGCCGGCCTGGACGACGCCCGGCGGCACTGTGCGGTGCGCGCGGTGCTGCGTACCCCTCAGGGCGTGATCGTCGTCACCGACCACGGCCCCGAACGCTTCGACGACGTGGTGATGGCTTGCCACAGCGACCAGTCACTGCGCCTGCTGGCCGACGCCACCGACGACGAGCGCGCCGTGCTCGGCGCCATTCGCTACCAGCCCAACCGTGCCGTGCTGCACACCGATACAGCCGTGCTGCCGCGCCGCCAGCTGGCGTGGGCGGCATGGAACTACGAGCGCTCTGCCGCCAGCGCGCAGGAGCAGTCGCAGGTATGCCTGCACTACCTGATCAATCGGCTGCAGCCGCTGCCTTGGAAGAAGCCAGTGCTGGTGTCGCTGAATCCGGCGCGCGCGCCGGCCGCGGACAAGGTGATCGGCGAATACAACTACAGCCACCCGGTTTTCGACGCTGCTGCCATTGCTGCGCAGCACCGCCTGCCGAGCATCCAGGGCCGCTCGGGCATCTGGTTCTGCGGCGCCTGGACTCGCTATGGTTTTCATGAAGACGGCCTGATGTCGGGCCTGGCCGTCAGCGCCGCGCTGCGCGAGCATTGGCAGCGGCCGGTGGAGGCCGAACGGTGGGCGGCATGAGCGCCGGACCGCTCCCAAGCGCTCATCCCGGCGCGCGCATCGCGAAGGGTCGTCCAGTGAGCGTGTCGACGCCGCGCCAGGCGAGGCCCGCGCCGTCGGCTGCGAGGATGCTCGAACCTGCGCTCGCCCAGATCGGCGTCGGCGTCGTGCGCCACCACCGGCTGCGGCCGGTCGAGCACACCTTCGCGTACCCCAGCTATTTCCTGATGTTGCCGATGCGCAGCCTGAAGCGTGAGCCCTGCGTGGCGCTGAATCGCAACCGCTTCGGCGCGTTGTCGTTCCATGACCGTGACCATGGCGACGGGCGCGACGATGCGCTGGCCTGGCTCGAGGCACTGCTCGCGGCCGAGGGCATCGCTGACGCCGACGGCGAGGTCTGGTTGCAGTGTTATCCGCGCGTGCTCGGCTACGTCTTCAAGCCCGTCAGTTTCTGGTTTTGCGAACGCCGCGACGGCGCGCTCGCGGCCGTGGTCGTCGAGGTCAACAACACCTTCGGTGAACGGCATTGCTACTTGCTGGCCGGTGCAACGCTGGCCTACGGGCGCGAGGCAACGGCCCGCAAGGTGTTTCACGTCTCGCCGTTCTGTGCGGTCGACGGCGGCTACCGCTTTCGCTTCATGCGCAGCACCGCCTCGGCCACCGAGCCCGCACGTTTCGTTGCACGCATCGACCACCACGACGCCGCCGGCGCCTTGCTAAATACCAGCCTGTCCGGCCGGCTCGAGCCCCTGAGCAGGCGCAGCGCGTGGTCCGCGTTTTTCACGATGCCGCTGATGACCTTCGGTGTCATCGCGCGCATCCATTGGCAGGCGCTGCGCGTGTGGCGCAAGCGCGTGCCCTATTTCAGCAAGCCCGCGCCGCCCGACGACTTCGTTTCCCGATAGCCCACAACCCGACCTTCTACGCCTTATGAGCAGCATCACTTCTCCCCGCCCGCTTACCCTGCCCCCCAGCGCACCGGCCGCGGCGCGTGCCGCCTTCGCCGTGTTGCGGCAACTGCAGGTCGGCACGCTCAACCTGCAACTGCCCGACGGCACGCAGGCACGTTTCGGCAGCGGCCGCAGTGGCGAGCCGCGTGCCACGATGCGGCTGCACAACTGGCGCGTACTCTCCGCAGCGCTGCGCAGCGGCGACATCGGCTTTGCCGAAAGCTACATCGCCGGCGACTGGCAGTCGCCCGACCTGGTGGCCTTGCTGGGGTTGCTCGTCGCCAACCGGGAGGCCATCGAGTCGATCGTCTATGGCAGTTGGTGGGGCGCCCTGCTGCATCGCGCCAAGCACCTGATGAACCGCAATTCGCGCCGTGGCAGCCGCAAGAACATCCACGCGCACTACGACCTGGGCAATCCTTTCTACCGGTTGTGGCTGGACGAGACGATGAGCTACTCGTCGGCCTGGTTCGAGGGCGACCACTCGCGGCCGTTGGTCGATGCGCAGTGGGCCAAGGTACGGCGCGCACTCGACGAATGTGGTGTGCAACCGGGCAGCCGCGTGCTGGAAATCGGCTGCGGATGGGGCGGCGTGGCCGAGTACGCGGCGCGCCACCGTGACGCCCACGTCACCGGCGTGACGCTGTCGCATGAACAACTGGCCTATGCGCAGCAGCGGCTGGCCGTGCAGGGCCTGCAGCAGCAGGCCGATCTGCGGCTGCAGGACTACCGCGACCTGGACGACGGCCCCTACGACGCGGTCGTGTCGATCGAGATGTTCGAGGCCGTGGGCCGCGAGTACTGGCCGGGCTTCTTCCGCACGCTGCGGGCACAACTCAAGCCCGGCGCCAAGGCCTGCATCCAGAGCATCACGATCCGCGACGACCTGTTCGAGCGCTACGTGAATTCCACCGACTTCATCCAGCAGTACGTCTTTCCCGGCGGCCTTCTGCCCAGCGTGGCGGCGTTTCGCGAGCAGGCCGCCGCGGCCGGCCTGCGGGTGTGCAACGAGCTGCGCTTCGGCGCCGACTATGCCGAGACGCTGCGCCGTTGGCGCGCAAGTTTCCTGGCCCAAGACACGCAGGTGCGGCAGCTGAACTTCGACACACGCTTCATGCGCATCTGGGAGTTCTATCTGGCCTATTGCGAAGCCGCCTTCGACGCCGGCAATACCGACGTCGTGCAGTTCACCTTGCAGCGTGACTAGGTGAGACCCACCCCCGAAGCGGCATCACTTCGCCTCACGCGTCGCGCGCAGTGCGCAGCGGGGCGCGCCGATGAGATCGACCGTCGAGCCAAGGTCGACCGCCGCACGGCGTTGTTGGCGCTGGCCACATTGCCGCTGGCCACGCACGCAAAGCCACCTGCCGCCGTGCCTCCCGAGCTGCGTGGCGAAATACCGCAGGCGCGCCTGCTCGGCGATGGCCGGCTGAGCTACTTCGGCTTGCCCATCTACGACATCCGACTGTGGGGCAAGGATGCGGCGCTGTTGGCCGACCCGGCCGGCGCCACGCTGGCGCTGGAGCTGCAATACGCACGCGCCCTCAGTGGGCAGCGCATTGCCGAGCGCTCGCTGCAGGAGATGCAGGCGCTGGAAACAGTCGACGCCGCACAGGCGGCGCGCTGGCTGGCCCAGATGCAGCGGCTGATTCCCGATGTGGACAAGGGCGATCGCATCACCGGCGTGCAACAACCCGGGCAGGCGGTGCGCTTCTTTGTCAACGGAGCGCCGCGCGGTGAAGTGCGTGACGCCGATTTCACGCGACTGTTCTTCGGCATCTGGCTGTCACCACGCACCTCGCAGCCCGAACTGCGTGCAGCGCTGCTTGGCCGCGTGGCGGCAGGGTCATGACGCGCCTGCGTTGCCGGGCGGCGCCGCCAGCCGCCACGCCAGCATGAGCAGCAGCGCCGCGATTCCAGACCGGCCCGCGCCAGCCGAGCCCGACGCCGCCTGGCAAGGAGGCTTGCGCCATGGCTTGCGCTATGGCGCTTTGGGCCTGCCGCTGGCTTTCGTCGCGCTGCCGCTGTATGTCGTGCTGCCCAACTACTACGCCGCGAACTTCGGCGTCCCTTTGGCCTGGCTCGGCGGACTGCTGCTGGCCACGCGTTTGCTCGACGCGCTCGCCGACCCGTGGATCGGCCGCTGGTGTGACCGCCTGCATGCACAGCCCCCGCAAAGCCTGCTGCGCGTGGCCATGATCGCCGCGCTCATCCTGGCCTTGGGATTTCACGGGTTGTTCTTCCCACCGCTGCGCACGCCGGGCGCGCTGATGGCCTGGGGCGGCCTGATGCTCGTCTTCACTTACCTGAGCTACAGCCTGCTGAGCATCGCGCACCAATCGTGGGGCGCGCGGCTGGGCGGCGATGCCAGCCAGCGCGCGCAGATCGTCGCCTGGCGTGAGGGATTGGCGCTGGTTGGTGTCCTGCTGGCCAGCGTACTGCCATTGGTCGCCGGCATGGGCCCGACGAGCGCAGTGCTGACCGTGGCGCTGGCAGTGGGGCTGGCGCTGTTGTGGCGCGCGCCGCGAGCCGCGCGCAGCGCGCTGCGTCCCGCGACGTCGAACATGCGACTCGCATTGGCCAATCCGAGTTTCCGCCGACTGTTGTGGATCTACATGCTCAATGGCATCGCCAGCGCGATCCCCGCAACTCTGGTGCTGTTCTTCATCGCCGACCGTTTGCAGGCGTCCGCCTTCGAGCCGCTGATGCTGGGGGCCTACTTCGCCGCAGCCGCACTGTCGCTGCCGCTGTGGATGCGCACCGTGCGCCACGTCGGGCTGCGGCGCAGCTGGCTCGGCGGCATGCTGCTGGCGGTGGCGGCCTTCGCCTGGGCCAGCGCGCTCGGTGCCGGCGACGTGGTGGCCTTCGCCGCCGTTTGCGTCTTCAGCGGCGTCGCGCTCGGCGCTGACTTGAGCCTGCCAGGCGCGCTGCTCGCCGGCGTGATCCGCCGTGCCGGGCACGACGGTCAGGCAGAAGGTCTTTACTTCGGCTGGTGGAACCTGGCCACCAAGCTCAACCTGGCTTTGGCCGCGGGCATTGCGTTGCCCTTGCTCGGGCTGCTGGGCTATGCGCCTGGCAGCCGCGAGCCCAACGCGCTGGCGGCGTTGACCGCCATCTATTGCCTGCTGCCCTGTGGCCTGAAGCTGCTGGCTGCGGCGCTGCTCTACCAAAGCCGCCGCGGCGGCATGAAAGGTCTGGACGAATGAAGATGCCTGCGATATCGCGCAGCGGCCGAGCCCGAAGCCTGCTGGCCAGCGTTGCGGCTGCCTTGCTGCTGGCCGGCTGTGCCACACCTACGCCCGCCGATTACGCTCAGAACACGCCGGTGCTGGACCTGCGCCAGTATTTCGATGGCGAGCTGACAGCCCACGGCATGTTCAGCGACCGCAGCGGCAAGGTGCTGCGCCGCTTCGTGGTCAGCATGAAATGCCGCTGGCAAGGTGACCAAGGCGTGCTCGAAGAGGACTTCGTCTACAGCGATGGCGCCAAGGAACGTCGCGTCTGGCGCTTGACGCGCCATGCTGATGGCCGCTACACCGGCACCGCCGACGACGTGGTCGGCGTGGCCGAAGGCCAAGCCTCCGGCAACGCGTTTCAGTGGCGCTACACGCTAAAGCTGCCGGTCGACGGCACGGTGTACGAGGTGCAATTCGACGACTGGATGTTCTTGATGGACGACCGTGTCATGCTGAACAAGGCGGTGATGAGCAAGTTCGGCATCCGCCTGGGCGAGGTCACATTGGCCTTCTATCGAAAGTGACGAGCATGTCGCTCAATCCGAAAATCAAGTCCTGGAACGGGCGCGTCGTGTGGCTGCTCGGCGCATCCTCCGGCATCGGCCGGGCCACCGCCGAGTTGCTGCACGGCAGGGGTGCGAAAGTCATCGTCTCGGCGCGCAACGCGGACGCGCTGCAGGCCTTCGTGGCGCAGTGTCCCGGCGCCGAAGCGATTGCACTGGACACCACCGAACGCCAGGCGCTGCGCGCGGCGGCGCAGCGCATCGTCCAGCAGCACGGCCGCATCGACCAGGTGGTCTACTGCGCGGGCACCTACAGCCCTATGCGAGCCACCGAATTCGACCTGGACAGGGCACTGCAGCACCTGCAGGTGAACTACGTCGGCGCGCTCAGCACGCTGGATGCAGTGCTACCGCAATTGTTGGCACAGGCAGCCAGCGGTGTCGGCGGGCATCTGTGCCTGGTGGCCAGCGTGGCTGGCTACCGCGGGCTGCCGCAGTCGCTGGCCTATGGGCCGACAAAGGCGGCGCTGATCAACCTGGCCGAGAACCTGTACCTCGACCTGGCGCCACGCGGGCTGGGCGTGTCGCTCGTCAACCCGGGGTTCGTACGCACGCCGCTGACCGAACAGAACCAGTTCCACATGCCGGCGTTGCTGTCGCCGGACGAAGCCGCCGCGGCGTTGCTGCGGGGCTGGGAAAAGGGGCGCTTCGAGATCCATTTCCCGAAACGCTTCACGTGGTTGATGAAGGCGCTGCGCTTCATGAACGACAGCCTGTACTTCATGCTGATCCGCCGCGGCATGGTGTCATGAGCCCCTGGCTGCCGGCGCTAGGCGGCTCGATCCGCACGGTGATTCGATGAGCGCACGCAGCGGCGATGCCCGGGTGCAGCGCATCGTCGACTTCTTCGAGCAGCTGCAACTGCACGACCTAAAGCGCCTGGGCGATCTGTACACCGCCGACGCCGCGTTCAAGGATCCGTTCAACGAGGTTCATGGCGTGGCGGCAATCGAGCAGGTGTTCGTGCATATGTTCCGCTCGCTCGAGCAGCCGCGATTCGTCGTCGGCGATGTGCTGGTGCAGGCCGACCAGTGCTTCCTGAGCTGGCAGTTCATCTTCCGGCTCAAACGCGGCAGCCGCGACGAACTGCGCGTGCGCGGCGCCTCGCATCTCCTGCTGGCCCCCGACGGTCGCATCCGCGTGCACCGCGACTACTGGGACGCAGCCGAAGAGTTGTACGAGAAGCTGCCGCTGCTCGGCGCGCTGATGCGCTGGTTGAAGCGGCGCGTCAACGCTTGAGAGGGCTCGAGGCGTACCTGCCATGATGAACCGAGGATTGCTGTGTGGTGTCCTGCCTTCAACGCCCGTCGACGTAAGCTTGCGAGGCACTCGAACGACTCAGCTTCATCCGAACACAAATCCCCCTGAAAGGACGCTATGCCCATGACCCGCCGTACCCTGCTTTCGCTGATACCCGCGCTCGGCATCATCGGTGACGCCACCGCCGCCACGGCCAGCGGCGGCGCCACCACAGCCTTGGCCCTGAGCGACGCCGAGTGGCGTCAGCGCCTGAGCCCGGCCGCCTATGCGGTGCTGCGCAAGGAGGGCACCGAGCGCGCCTTCGGGAGCGCACTCAACGACGAGAAACGGCGTGGCACCTACGCCTGCGCCGGCTGCGACCTGCCGCTGTTCACGTCGGACATGAAATTCGACAGTGGCACCGGCTGGCCCAGCTTCTTCACGAGCCTGCCCGGGGTCGTCCAGACCAAGACCGACTTCAAGCTCATCCTGCCGCGCACCGAATACCACTGCACGCGCTGCGGCGGCCACCAGGGCCATGTGTTCAACGACGGCCCAAAACCCACCGGCCAGCGCTGGTGCAACAACGGCGTCGCGCTCAGCTTTACGCCGGAGGCCTCATGAGGGCCGCGTGGCGTGCCGCACTGCTCGCGGTGGCCTGTTTCTCGGTAACTTGTTTCGCGGCAGGTAGCGCCATCGCGCAATCGGGCGCCACCGCCAAGGCGACGTTTGCCGGCGGCTGCTTCTGGTGTGTCGAGGCCGACTTCGACAAGGTCCCGGGCGTGAAGTCGACGACCTCGGGCTACACCGGTGGCACCGTCGCGAACCCCACGTACGAGCAAGTGTCGGGCAAGACCACCGGCCACGCCGAGGCGGTAGAGATCGTCTTCGACCCGAATGTCGTGACGTACGCGCAACTGGTCGAGCACTTCTGGCGCACCATCGATCCGACCACGGTGGACCGGCAGTTTTGCGATGTCGGGTCGCCGTACCGCACGGCCATCTTTGCGCAGGATGACGCGCAACTGGCGGTCGCGCGCGCTTCTCTGGCGGCGCTGGAGAAGAGCAAGCCTTTTCCCGAACCCATCGTCACCCAGATCCAGAAGGCCGGCCCGTTCTACGCTGCCGAGGATTACCACCAAGACTACTATCAGAAGAATCCGATCCGCTACAAGTACTACCGCAGTTCCTGTGGGCGCGACCAGCGGCTGAAGGAACTTTGGAAGTCGGCGGCGGGAGGCTAGCGGCGGCGCCCGCGCTTCCAGCCCGTCGTCCGCGGCGAGGTACGCTGCCCGGAGCGTGCCTCGCCCTCCCTACCGGCTCAGGCATCGGCGAGCAAGTCGCCAAAAAGTTTGGCCGTAGGGCGACAGGCCGCGTCTTCTCGATGTCCGGCCGCTCGAGTATCGCAGCCAAGATCTTCAGTTCCCAGGTGCCGCCGTTCTGGCGTATCGACGGCACCGCTCCCGCGGTATCGTGAATGCCCCGTGACCGCCGACCGAGGACGAATTGAAGCGCACCACCCGTTTGTTCAGCGTTGCCGCTGCCGCTGTTGTGCTGGCCGTGCTCGCATTCGTGCTGGTTCGCCAATGGCAGGGTCCACGACTGGCCGCCTACCGTGTCGATGCGCGGCCACTGGTGCAGACTGTGGTTGCCACGGGCCGTGTCGTATCGGTCTCTCTCGCGCAGGTCGGCAGCCAGATTGGCGGGGTTGTGGCCGAGCGGCGCGTGCGTGAAGGCGATCGGGTCGCCGCCGAAGATGTTCTCGCAATCTTGCGTGCAGATGATCTCGAGGCGAACGTGCGCGAAGCCGAGGCCGCGCTCGCGCAGCTTCAGAAATCTTCCCGGCCTCAAGCCGAGGCAGCCCTGCGCGACGCCGACGCACGGCTGGCACAGGCGAGCCGCGAAACCGGACGCCGACGCGCCTTGCTCGAACGCGGAATGATCACGCGCGAAATGATGGAGCAAGCAGCGCAGGCAGAAACCGCCGCCCGCGCAACCGCCGAGCAGGCGCGGCTGGCGGCCCGCGCGTTGGGCGCCGGCGCGCCGGGCGAAGTTGTCGCGCGCGAACGCTTGGCCGCTGCCCGCGCCGCGTTGGACAAAACCTTCATCCGCGCACTGGTGGCGGGCACCGTGCTCACCCGCAATGCCGAGCCGGGCGATGTGGTGCAACCGGGCAAGGTACTGTTTGAAATCGCGCGCCAGGGCGACACCGAAGTGCTCGTCCCGCTGGATGAGAAGAATCTTGGAAGGGTCGCGCTCGGCCAAGCAGCGCAGTGCGTTGCCGATGCCTATCCGGAGCGCACCTTTGCGGCAAAGGTGAGCTTCATCGCGCCCAGTGTGGATCCACAACGCGGAACGCTGGATCTGCGCTTGACCGTGAATCCGGTGCCGGATTACTTGCGTCAGGACATGACCGTGTCGGTGAACATCGAAACCGGCCGACGCGAACGTGCGCTGGTGGTTCCGAATGATGCGTTGGCCCATGTTTCCGCGGGTCGGGCCGAGGTCTGGCTCGTCGCAGCCGGCAAGGCCACACGAACGCCGGTGACCCTCGGTCTGCGCGGCTTGGTCGCCTCGGAAGTGACGGCCGGTTTGAAGGTCGGCGACTGGGTGCTGGCCGACGGCGGTGTCGATATCGCCGACGGCGCGCGCGTCCGCGTCCAGCAGGAAGAAATCCCGACGGTCCGCAGCAATGCCGCCACGCGCAACGAACTGCCGGTGCGCCTGAACTGACCATGTGGATTGAATGGACGCTGGCCGTCAGGTTGCTGCGCGAGGGTCGGATACAGAGCGCCCTGATCCTGGTCGGGATCGCCGTTGGGGTCGCGGTCATCGTGTTCCTGACCGCGCTGATCACCGGCCTGCAGTACAACATCATCGATCGCACGCTGGGCACGCAGGCGCACATCAAGGTCCAAGCGCCGGATGAGTTGAATCGGGTTCTGCCCGCGGCCGCGGGTGTCGTGCAACTGATCCTCGAAACGCGCCGCGCCCAGCGCTTGCGCTCGATCACCAACTGGCAGCAGGTGCGCGATGCGCTGGATGCACTGCCTGACGTGACGGCGGTCTCGCCGATTATTTCGGGGCCGGCATTTGCCCGGCGTGGCGAGGCGGTCGAATCAGTGGCGCTGATCGGAATCGACGTCGATCGATACACGCAAATCATTCCGCTGCAAGAAGACATGATTGCCGGGCGACTGCGCGTCGGTGCGGGCGATGCGGTGATCGGCAGCCAGCTCGCCCGTGATCTTGGCGTGAGTGTCGGCGACAAGCTGCGCCTCGATCCCGGTGAGAGTCGTGACAGCGTGGTCAATGTCACCGGAATCTTCGAGCTCGGCGTGCGCGAACTCGATGCGCGCTACGTGTATCTGGACATGAAGCAGGCGCAGTCGCTGCTGAACCTGCCAGGTGCTGCCACCGCCATCGATGTCACTGTGCGCAACATTTTTGGCGCCAGCGAAGTGGCCGCGCGCATTGCGCGACTGACAGGGTTGAAGGCTGAGAGCTGGATGCAGACCAACAGCCAGTTGATGAATGCGCTCGAGTCGCAACGCTTATCCACGCAGATGATCAGTTTCTTCGTCGCCGTTTCGGTCGCGCTCGGCATCGCCAGCGTGCTGTTCGTGAGCGTGATCCAGCGCACGCGCGAAATCGGCATCCTGCGCGCCATGGGCATCACGCGTCAGCAGATGCTTCGGGTTTTCCTCGTGCAGGGTGGTGTTTTCGGACTGCTCGGCTCACTTGCTGGCGGCTTGGCCGGCTCGGGGCTGGTCTGGATATTCAACGACTTCGGTCCGAAGCTGTTCTACATCCCGGTCAATCCGATGCTGCTCGTGGCGAGCTCGCTGCTGGCCACGGCCACCGGCATCATCTCGGCTGCGATCCCCGCGCGTCGCGCAGCACGCATGGATCCGGTGCAGGCGATTCGACATGTCTGACTCGGCACAAGACGTATTGCGCCTGCACGGATTGCGCAAATCCTACAACCTCGGCCTGCCGAATGAAGTGGAGGTGCTGCACGGGCTCGACATGAGCCTCGCACGCAGTGATTTCGCCGCCCTCGTCGGTGCCTCCGGGTCGGGCAAGAGCACCTTGCTCAATCTCATCGGCCTGCTCGATACACCGACCGCGGGCGAGCTGTTTCTGCTTGGTGAGCCGACGCGCGACATGGACGATGCGCGACGCACCGCGCTGCGCGGCAACGCCATCGGCTTCGTGTTCCAGTTCCATCATCTGATCTCCGCGTTCAGCGCGCTGGAGAACGTGTTGATGCCGCTGATGATCGCCAAGGGCAGGCCGTCCAGCGCCGACATCGACCTCGCGCGCGGCCTGCTCGCCGAGGTCGGAATGGATGCCTTCGCCGATCGCAAGTCCAACCAACTTTCGGGTGGCCAGCAGCAGCGTGTCGCGATTGCCCGCGCGCTGGTCGCGCGCCCGGCACTCCTGCTCGCCGACGAGCCCACAGGCAACCTCGACAGTCATTCGTCCGACGATGTGTTTGCGTTGTTCCGGCGATTCAACGAGAAGTTCGGCTGCGCGGTGCTGCTCGTGACCCACGACGAACGCATCTCAAGTGCCTGCGACCGCGTGGTGACGCTTGAGGATGGTCGGATCGTCGGTGATGCGACAACCTGAAACGTGCTGCGACCTCCAAGAGAGCGGTGCCGCGCCGCTTCGTGCACTTGAGCCAGGAGCAATTGGCACAGTGGCGAGCGCGCCCGCTGGCTGAGTTGGATTTACCGATGGTGATGATCGACGGCATCCATTTTCACGACCGTCGCTGCCGAGTCGACACCGAAAACGGCGCCGTCCGAAACGCCGCGTAGCATCTCCAACCAGGAACCACTATCGATCTTTGTTCAACAGAAATCGGGACATCGCCAAAAAATAGGACGCCATGTTGAAGAACCAAGAAGCGCGCGGCAAACTGTCGAGCCGAATCACCACTCTGCACCTGATCGCCGGCCTTTGCATCGCAACGGCTGCCGGCGCACAGACGCAGCCGCCCGGTGAGACGAAGACCACGATCGGCGCGGCCGGCATCAGCCAGCTCAAGGCCGATCTCGATGGCGGCGGCAAGGCGGGCTGGAACAGCCTGGGTGTGAACCTGAACGTTGCGCACCAGTTCACGCAGGCCGTGTCGGCCGGCGTCAGCGCCGGCTACGTGGCAGAAGACTGGAACTTCGACTCACCCTCAGTCTTCGGGCCCGGCGCGCCGTGGGGACGCATCAACCGCCCCAGCCTTGGCTTCAACTTCAGCTACGCGACCTCGGCGGACACCGCCTGGTTCGTCGCGCCGCAGGTGCAGTGGGCCTATGAATCGGGGGCGAGCGCCTCGGACGGCGTGAACTACGGTGCGGTGTTCGGCGTGACCAAGGTCTTCTCGCCGTCGCTCGTTGTCGGCTTCGGCCTGAGCGTGTTTCGCCAGATCGACGACACCAAGTACTTTCCGTTCGTGATCGTGAACTGGCAGATCACCGACAAGCTGCGCCTCGGCAACCCGCTGCCGGCCGGGCCCGCGGGCGGCGCCGGCCTTGAACTTGCCTATGCATTCACGCCGGAGTGGGAGCTCGGCGGCGGTGCTTCCTACCGCGACTATCGCTTTCGGCTCAACGGGGCTCGGTCGCAATTCCGGCATCCCGGTTTTCGCGCGCCTGACGCGCAAGTTTGGCCCCGCGGCGCGCATCGACCTGTACGCGGGTTTGGTCGCCGACGGCAAGCTGCGCCTGCTCGACACGAACGGTGAGACGCTGCGATCGACGGACTACGGCACCGCGCCTCTCTTCGGCATCACCGGGTCGTTCAGCATCCGCGGCCGTTATCAGGTTCGCGTGCGCCG
>JBDTSN010000004.1:0-17171 GCA_039931145.1 Burkholderiales bacterium
TGGCCTGGCGTCGACGCGCTGGTGCAGCATGTCTTCGGGCAACACGATCACCACCGGCCCGGGCCGTCCGTTCATCGCGGTGGCAAAGGCGCGCGAGATGTACTCAGGAATTCGCGCCGCATCGTCGATGCGTTCCACTCGCTTGGCCATACCGCCCGTGCTCGGGCCGAACATCGAAGTGAACTCGATTTCCTGGAACGCCTCGCGATGTCGGAAGTCGCTCCCGACGTCACCGACGAACAGCACCATCGGGGTGGAATCCTGAAACGCCGTGTGCACGCCGATCGCCGCGTTGGTGGCGCCTGGCCCGCGCGTCACCAGGCACACTCCGGGGCGGCCGGTCAACTTCCCGTGAGCCTCGGCCATGAACGCCGCCCCGCCTTCCTGACGGCACGTGACAAAGCGGATCTTGCCGCGGTGCTCGTGGAAGCCTTCGAGCACCGGTAGATAGCTCTCACCGGGAACGCCAAACGCAACCTCGACGCCTTGCGCGATCAAGCACTCGACGATGAGGCTGCCCGCTGTCGTTGTGGTCATCGAATAGGCTCCTTCAGAATGAGTTGGAACGCGTCACGTTCATTCGTGACGCTGGTAGCGAGGTGTCGAGTCCGCAGTGGATGCTGTTGCGTCAGGTCGGCGCCCCGCGACCCGCACAGGCGATTGGCTGAACGCTGTTCATACAGGGCTTTGGGGGAATGCCCCATGTGGACGGGACGACCAAGTGCAGTATAGTTAGTATACGATCTATAGCGACCAAGGAGCACCTGATGAGCACCCTGCATACGTTGGACTTCAACTTCACCACCCAGCGAGAGACCACGCGTCGCACGACCGCCGTCGCGCGCGCCATCATTGCCGGTTGGACCGCGCGCAATGTGGAGGCGATGGAGCATCACATCATCGAGCTCGAGGCGATCGGTGTGCCGCGACCGAAGCGCACGCCGATGTATTACCGTGTTGGGGCGCGCCGGATCACGACGGCTGACCAAATCGAGGCTGTCGGTGGAGACTCGTCGGGAGAGGCCGAGTTCGTGATCGTCAACGCTCACGGGCAGCTGTGGATCGGCGCCGGATCCGATCACACCGATCGGAAGGTCGAGACCTACGGCATCACGGTGTCCAAGCAAATGTGCGACAAACCGGTGGCGCCTCAGTTGTGGCCGTTCTCGGAAGTAGAAGCGCACTGGGATCGCTTGCAGCTTCATTCCCAGGTGAAGATCGACGGTCAGACCAGCACCTATCAGGATGGCGCCGTTGCGTCGATGCGCCACCCTCGGGAGTTGATATCGCTCTTCGAACGAGACTACGGCCCCTTCGGCGACGGGTCGCTGATGTTCTGCGGAACTTTGGCGGCGATCGGCGGTATCCGGCCTGCCGAGCGGTTCGAGTTCGCGTTGGTCGATCCGGTACTTGATCGACGCATCGAGCACGCCTACGACGTGACGATTCTTCCGATCGCGGAAGCGGAATAGAAGGGCGTATGGCGGGAGGTGCAACGAGACCCCCTTCGCCTGGTCATCCGCGCAGCGATTGAAGTGCCGTCTCTACCTGTTCGGCAATCGCCAGGAGCCGTCGGTCTTGGCCCGGCGCGCCGATCAGCATCAATCCGACCGGTGCATCGCCACGGCGCTGGATCGGAATCGAGATCGCGCAGCCGTCGAGAAAGTTGACCAACGCCGGATTGCGCAGCAGTAACAGGTTGGCCTTGTTGCTGACCTCGGATTGCTCCAGATCAACGAGCCGCGGCGCGACGATGGGCACGGTAGGTGCGAGCATGACATCGAGCGCGCGCATCTTCGGATGGACGATGTCATGCATGCGTTTCCGCGCATCGAGAACGTCAATATAGTCTGCGGCACTTTGCGAGCGCCCAGCGTCGAAACGCTGAAGAACCCACCGATCGTAGAGCTCAGGGTGTTGGTCAATCAAAGGTCGATGCCAAGCATATGCCTCCGCACCGACCAGGCCGCCTTTCGAATTGATGCGCGGAATCTCATGCAACTCGGGCAGTGAGGGTTCGCTCAGTTGCACGCCGGCGGCCGACAGCGCGCTCAGGGCGCGCGCGAATGCGGCGGCGACCGTGTCGTCCATTCCATCGGTTGCGTAGGCGCCGATCAGGCCCGCACGCAGCCCCGGCAGGATCGGTACAGATTGCTCCTGCTCGACGTCTTGCGCACTTGCGTCGGCAATGATGGCGTCGATCGCTGCGCAGCATGCCACCGAGTTGGCCAGCGGCCCGATCGAATCGAGGCTCGACGACAAAGGCACAACGCCCTGACGTGGCACGCGTCGCGCTGTCGGTTTGAAGCCGACGATGCCACACAAGGCAGCAGGAATACGGCACGAACCACCAGTATCACTGCCGAGCCCGAAGGGCACCATGCCGTCGGCGATCGCGACAGCTGCGCCGGACGACGAGCCGCCGGGGATTCGACGTTCCGCGCGCTGCCACGGGTTCAGCGGCGTGCCGTAGTGCGGGTTGATTCCGAGTCCGGAGTAGGCGAACTCGGTCATGTTGGTGCGGCCTACGATCACGAAGCCGGCGGAGCGCAGCCGCGCTACAGCCGGTGCATCGCAGGTGGCAACGGGGCGACCAGCCAGAACGCGAGAGCCGGCACGCGTTTCCTGTCCGGTGACGTCGAACAAGTCCTTGATCGAGATGGGAATTCCAGCGTACGGGCCCGGAAGGGCACCGACTCCTCTGAGCCGGTCGAACGCATCGGCGGCCGCGCGCGCCTCGTCGGCAAAGACCCCGACGAACGCGCGCGCCCCTTCACCCGCCGGATCGAGCATCTGTTCCAGGCTGGCTTCGACGAGTGCACGACTGGTGGTCTCGCCGTGTGCCAGCGCACGTGCGGCGGCCTCCAGCGTCATCGGCTCACCCATGCCGTGCTTCGCCTTCTGCGTCACTGCGGATCGTAGTAATGCGATTCGACCAGCAGGCAACCTTCCTCGGAGCGGAACGGTCCATGCGGGACGCCCGGCGGGCGTACGCAGTAGGCGTGCGCGACGAACTTCTCGCCGCCTTTGCCGTCCTTGTCACTTCCGACCCAGAGGTCACCCTTGACGAAGAACACCTCTTCCCAGTAATCATGGATGAACGGCTCGGTGGTGAATGCACCCGGCTTGAAGCGCAAGAGACGTGTGTGTCCGCCGCGCTTGTTTGCCAGATCGAGCGTGCCCGACAAGATCTTCTGCTGCACGCCCGACGGGTAGCCCTCGGGGCTCTCCCATCCGGTTTCTATGTCCACTTGAAAGAACTCGCGATGCTTCTTGTTGATAGCCATGGGATCTCCTTTGCTGGCGTTGTTGATGATCAGTCTTTGACGCGGGCGAGATTGAGGTTCCGATCGAAGCCCTTGTCGAATTTGCCCTTCTCGAACACGGCCTCACTGATACGGAAATGCTCGTCACTGTCGGTTTGTTCCTGGCTCGTGGCAAACATGTGGATCGAATCGAACGGACACGTCTGGACGCAGAAATCGCAACCTATGCAGTTGACGGCAAGTTCACCGACCTGCTCGTTGTCAGCTTGCTTGAGCGCGTCGTAGAAGCAGGTCTGAATGCAGATCGTGCAGGTCGGGTTCTTGCAGGTCGCATTGTTGACTTCGGCGTGCACGCGGGACTTGCGGAACTGCTCCCCGTAGTCCTTTACCGACCGGCGAGAGGCGATGCCGACCATCGAATCGATGTCTTCGTACCCGTGGTCGTCCATGAAGCTGGCGAGCCCGTCGATGATCTTCGGGAGGTACTTGATGCCCTTGAGCATGAGCACCGATCCAACCTGCACCAGCGGTGCGCCGGCCATGATGAATTCGACAACGTCCCGGTGATCATAAATGCCGTTGGACCCGGTGATCGGGATGCCAAGATCAGTGTAGATGCGATGCACCCATCTCAGCGAAAGCGGCTTTGCCCAGACGCCGCCGATGCCGGCGGGGCCGCCCAGACGCGGCGAGCCGGTTTCGATGTCGATCGAGAATCCGGTATAGCGGTTGGTCGCGGTAACCGCTGAGGCTCCGGCTTCCTTCACCGCACGCGCCACTTCGAGCACTGGAGACTGGTCCGGAGTGAGCTTGATGATGACCGGAATCTTCACCGCCTCGCAAACCCTGCGGGTGATTTCGGCGGCCACTTCGGGTACCTGCCCGATCATGCTGCCGCCGTGGGTGCCGGGCATCATCGCCGGGTGGGGGCAACCGAAATTGAGTTCGACCATCGGCAGGCCGCAGTCTTCGATCGTGCGGGAGATGTCGACCCAGCTCTGCACAGTCTTGCCGCCGACGCTTCCGATCAGGTGCGATCCCTGATCCGCGGCGTACTTCTGCAGTTCCTTGAGGTGAGGCACCCAGTCGAGGTAATGCATCGACGAGTAGCCGGAGCGGCTGTAAAAGACGAAGTTCTTGTTGACCTTGCCCTTGATGTATTCGTTCTTCTCGTTGAGGACCGCGTACTTCGAGTTCTGCGTCAGGCGCGCCATGTCCTCGATATCGGTGAGCGTCTTTATGATCATGCCGCCGGCACCCGCATCGACGCACGAGCGGATCACCTCCGGACTGTTCGTCGTCTCGATCGACGCGATCACGATCGGATTCTTGAACTTCACTCCGCAGAACTCGAGTGCCAGGTTTGCCATGGTGGGTCTCCTATGAGGGTTCGGGCGGTCAAGCTTGCCCATGATGTGAGCGTGATAGTTAGTATACGAACTGTTATGCGAAAAGTCAATCAAATCGCGCGTCTCGAGGCGCTGGAAAAGAAGTGAATCTGTGGCACTGCGCGGGCGAAAGCCGTGGCGGTTGGATGTGTGCCGCGGAATGCCAGCCGGTGCACACCGCGAAGCGTCGAAGTCTTGCGCCTACCCATGAGCCATCTGATCTGGCAGCCAGGTCACGATCTGCGGGAACAGGTAGATCGCTGCCACGAACAGCAAGAGCATCAAGAAAAAGGGGAAGGCCACGCGAGTGACGAAACCGATATCGTGCCGGGTCAGGCTTTGCAGCACGAACAGGTTGAATCCGACCGGGGGCGTGACCTGCGCCATCTCGACCACGATGACGATGTAGATGCCGAACCAAAGCAGGTCGAAACCGGCTGCAGTCACGACTGGCAGCAGTACCGCAGTGGTCAGCAAGACCATCGAGATTCCGTCGAGCAGACTGCCCAGCACGATGAAGAGCAGGGTCAAGGCAATCAGCAGTTGACCCTGCGACAAGCCCAGATGCCCGATCCATTCGGTCAATGCGCGGGGAATGCCCGTGAAACCCATCGCGATCGTGAGAAACGACGACCCCGCCAGGATCAGCATGATCATGGTCGTCGTCTTCATTGCTCCAGACACTGTGTGGGCGAAGGTGCGCCATGTGAAGCCGCCTTGGACTATCGAAATCAAGAGAGCACCCAGGACGCCAATCCCGGCCGACTCGGTCGCAGTGGCGAACCCTGCATAGATGGAGCCGAGTACTGCGCCAATCAGCAACACGGTCGGTATCAGGTCAGCGCTCGCGCGCAGCTTCCCGGCGAAGTTGACTCGAAGATCGTTCACCGGAATGCGGTCGGCGTGAAGTAGCGACCACCCGCCCACGTAAATCATGAACGCGGCTGCGAGCAGCAGGCCGGGGATGACCCCCGCGATAAACAGCTTGTTGATCGAGACGTCGGCAGCAACGCCGTAGACGATCATGATGATCGACGGCGGTATCAGCAGCCCGAGTGTGCCGGCACCTGCCAGGGATCCGATCACCATCTCGGCAGGGTAGCCGCGCTTTTCAAGCTCGGGTATCGTCATCTTGCCGATGGTCGCGCAGGTAGCCGCGGACGAACCCGATATCGCTGCGAAGATGGCCGAGCCGACGACGTTCACTTGCATCAACCGGCCGGGCAACGGCGCCATCCAGGGTGCGAGCCCCCTGAACATGTATTCGGATATCTTCGAGCGGAACAGGATCTCTCCCATCCAGATGAAAAGCGGCAGCGATGTCAATGTCCAGCTCGTCAGCGAGCCAAAGATGGTGGTCGCCATCGCGTCGCCAGGCATTCTTGTCGAGTAGAGCAGCATGGAGACCAGCGCCACAGCCATCAGCGCGAGCCCGATCCACACGCCGAGCCCGAGCAGCAACAGCATTGAGCCGAGGATGGCTGCGACCATCATCGGGCTGATGAGCTCAGTGGTCGCCATCAAGCACCTCCCACGTCGCCGGCTGTATCGTCATCGGCTCTCCATTCCAAACCCGCCAGGCACGATCGGTGACGGCGAGGAAAAAGATGATTGCGCCAAACGCCATGGCTGCTTGCGGGATACACATCGGCAGCGCAATCAATCCGGAACTGCGTTCGTCGAACTGCCAGGACTGCCACGCAAGCTTGGTGATGTAGTAGGCCAGATAGGCCGCGATCGCCGCTGCCAGTGTGACGGCAACGCGCTCAAGCACGCGTCGTGTCCCTGGGTTGACACGGTCAATCACAAGCGTCACGCGAATATGCTCGCCGGCCATGAAAGTGTGGGCCAAAGCCAGGAAGGCTGACGTCCCCATGAAGTAACCGGCAAACTCGTCGGCCGAACGCGGAATGTAGGGGAGGAACTGGCCGCCGAGTTGATAGAGGATCATCAACTCGACGCCCACGAAACAGACAGCGCCGAGCACTGCGGCGGTGACCACCATTGCGTGCAGCAGCGCGCGCATGCTCGACCTGCTACTGTCGCTAGAAGCGTTGCCCGCCGAAGTCATTACTTCCGGTACGCGTCGACGATCGCCTTGCCGTCGGGGCCCGCGCCAGCCAACCATTCATCAACCATCTGCTTGCCGATGCGGTTGAAGTCGGCGACAAGTTGCGGGCTCGGTGGCAGCACCTTCATGCCGTTTTCGGCAAGCGTCTTCTTCGTCGCCTCTGCCACTTCGCGGCTCGACTTCCAGCCTGCCTCCTCGGCCTTCTTCGCTTCTGCCAGCAAGATATCCTGCGTGCCCTTGTCAAGCGCATTGAACGCCGCGGCGTTGACGATCACCATGTTCTTTGGCAACCAGGCCTGAACGTCGTAGAAGTACTTCAACGATTCCCAGGCCTTGTAGTCGACGCCGGATTGTGCGGACGACGTGAGCGCATTGATCTTCCCAGTCGCGAGCGCCTGTGCAACTTCGGCGGCCTGGATCGTCACCGGACGCGCCTTGATCAGTTCGCCAAGGCGCGAGGTCTGCTTGTCGTAGGCGCGGAAGTTCAGTCCCTCGAGGTCGGCCACCGACTTGATCTCCTTTGCGGTCATCAGGCCCTGGGGCGGCCACGGCACCGCAAACAGCAGCTTCAGACCCTGCGCATCGAGCACGCTTTCTATGTACGGGCGCTGCACAGTCCAGAGCTTGCGCGCTTCGGCATAGCTGTTCGCGAGGAATGGCAACCCGTCCACGGCATACAAGGGATTGTCGTTGACCAGCGTCACCATCAGCACCTCGCCGATCGGTACCTGCCGGGTCTGTACCGCGCGCTTGATCTCCGGCATCTTGTAGAGCGACGCACCGGGATGCACCGTGATCACGAGTTTGCCGCCGGTGGCCTGCTTGACTGCGGCGGTGAAGTGATCGATGTTCACCGTGTGGAAGTTGGACGGTGCGTACGGTGTCGGCATATCCCAGCTCTGGGCATATGCCGAGGTGGTGGCCAGCGCGGACAGCGCACCCGCGGCAACGAGAGCAAGCGTCTTTCGGATCAACATCATCTTTCTCCTTTCGAGTGTGAAATGGGTACTACTTTGGGCGGGCTCGACCTGACCGGCTTACTGCGCGAGGAACTCAACACGGTGCGACCGAAGTCGTTGTTTGCGTTGACGAGTTTGAGCAACAGATCGAGAAATGTCGCTCGCTCGGCGACTGTCAGTGGATCGAGCAGACGCCTCTGCGCCTTCTGCATCCCGGTCTGGTGCCTGGCGACAAGTTCGGCGCCTTGCTTCGTGGTCAGGCAGAGCTTGCGTCGTCTGTTGTGCGGGTCGACAACGCGAATCAACAACTTGCGTGACTCGAGCCGCTTCAAGACATCGTGCACATTGGCGCGATCGATACCGAGTTCCTCGGCGAGTGAAAACTGATCGATCCCGGGCATATCGACCAGGATGCTGAGCAACCCGTACTGCACCGGCGTCACGTGATACGCCGCCAGTTCGTCCTTGAACATGGCGACGTGAATCTGGTGGAGTCGTCGAACGAGGAACCCCGATCGCGACCACAACGAGGTGTGCTCGCCGAGTTCAACCTGTTTCGCATGGGCCTTGGCGCGTCGCGCGGCGGCGTCCGTGGCGGTTTTGCGCGGCGTTGAAATCAATTTCATGGTCAACATCTTGGCATTGGGACGGGTAGCAGCTTAGCGCTTGCCCGATCCGAGCAGCGAGCGCACGCGCTCCACGAGCCAGCGCCACAGTAAACCGAATGCGCTGAATCCGGCACTCGCCGCGACCTCTTTGCCGGCAGCCAACGCCTCGAGGTTGCGGCCGAAGTCGCGAACCAGTTGCCCCACCAGCGAGCGTACGAGGTCGGATCGAGAGAATTGCGCCAGCGGCCCCTGCACGTCGTAGTCCATGCCGATCACGAGGCGTGCCGCTTCGGCAGACCCCGGCTCGTCTTCGACGCGATAGCTGATGGTTGCCTTCGCGGCGGTTCTGGATCGCGCGTCAGCGGCCTCACCCTGGATCACCGCGCGGCGCGTGGCTTCGTCGCGCGTGACCTTGCCGTCGCCGACAAACTCGGCCTTGATCGGCCCGAACGCTACACGCACCGCACCAGTGATCGCCGCACCGTCATAGCTGTCAACACGCGCGCCTGGCAGACAGGTTGCGGCGAGACCGACGTCGCTCAGCAACGTCCACAATCGCTGGGCATCGCAGCCACGCACGGTGATTGCTTCGGTGATCAGCGCACCAGGTTCGGCTGCTTCCGTCGCGCGTGAGGCGGAGGGTGCAGGTTGGTCGGTCGCGTCAACCGTGGGCTCAAAGGCCGGCAGGGGTGGCTGCACGGCGCGCGGTACAGGTACGCTGGCGCCGTTCGGACTGGCGACCGACTGGACGGCGCGAACGATACCCGCGTAGCCGGTGCAGCGGCACAGGTTGCCTGCGAGTTCGTGCCGAATTCTCGATTCGTCGCTATCCGGCAGTCGCTGCACGATGTCGCGCGCCGTGATCAACATGCCCGGTGTGCAAAAGCCGCACTGCAACCCATGTTCGCGCGTAAAGGCCTCGCGCAACTGCTGCATCGTCGGATCCGAATCGAATCCTTCGATGGTGCGCACTTCGGCGCCTTCGCAGGACACGGCCCAGGTGAGGCACGAGCGAACCGGCACGTCATTGACCAGGACCGTGCAGGCACCGCAAACCCCTTGCTCACAGGCAAGGTGGGTGCCGGTGAGGTTCAGTGCGTCGCGCAGGCAGTCGGCGAGGCTGGTGCGTGCCTCGACGCTGACATCGGTTGCGATGCCGTTCACATTCATCTGAATCGCTGTTCGAATGCTCATGACAACACCTCGTCGAGTGCGCGGTGCAGCATGACGTGGCACGCTTGCCTGCGCGCCGGGGGGGCGTCCGCCAGTACCGACTCGCATGCCCGAGCGATGGCGTCGGCGTTGAGTGCAGCACGGCCCTTGCGCGCAATGTCGCCAGCCAGCACAGGCAGCGACGTCGGTCGTCCGGCCGGCGTGCCGATGAAGATACGGGCGACGCTGCGTTCGGGGTCAAACAACACGGCCGCTGCCGCTTCTGCGAATTCGCCGGGCTTGCGGCAGAACTTGCGATAGACCCAGCGCGCGTGCCGTGAAAGCCGGGGCAGGTGAACCGCAGCAAGCAACTCGCCCTCGCGCAACGCGGTGACGTACGCGCCAGACATGAAGCCATCGGCGGCGACGCGTCGCGAACCCTGCGCACCTGCGAGTTCCACGCTTGCGCCCCAAGCCGCCATGACCAGTGGCCAGTCGGCCGCGGGATCGGCGTGCGCGAGACTTCCGCCCAGCGTGCCCCGGTTGCGCACAGCGCGGTACGCGATACCGCGTGCGGCCCGGGCGAGCGGTTGCAGACCCTCGATGCTGCCGGCCTCATCCTCGATGCGGGCGTGTGTGACACAGGCGCCCAGGCGTACCGACGTGGCGGTCTCCTCGATTCCGATCAACTCGTCGACCGCACCGATGTCCACCAGAAGAGTCGGTCGCACCAGACGCAGATTGAGCATCGGACCGAGGGACTGCCCGCCGGCGATCAGCATGCCATCAGCACCCGCCTCGGCGCGCGCCGCGAGCGCCTCGCCCACCGAACGGACGCGTTGATACTCGAACGGCGGCGGCTTCACGAGCGGCTCCCGGTGTGCTCGTCGGCCGTGAAGGCTGCGATCGCGGCGAGCATCTTGGCCGGCGTCAGTGGCGTATGCGAGAGTTCGACGGCACGACCTTGCAGCGCATCGTTGACCGCGTTAAAGATCGCTGCCGGCGGTGCTATTGCGCCGCCTTCGCCCATGCCCTTCATGCCGAACTTGGTGTAGGGCGACTTGGTCTCGAAATGGTGGATACGGACCATCGGCACCTCGGTGGCGCCTGGCAGGATGTAGTCCATCATCGTGGATGCCAGAGGCTGCCCGTTGGCATCGTAGGGCGATTCCTCGTACAACGCGGTGCCGATACCTTGCGCGACACCGCCGATGGTCTGGCCTTCGACAATCATCGGATTCACCATCGTGCCGCAGTCCTCGCTGATCACGTAGTCGAGAAGTTCGACCGTCCCGATCTTCGGGTCGACCGCGACGATGACGGCGTGTGAGGCATAGCTGAAGACGCCGGTGTCGATCTTCGGCCTGTAGGACACGCTCGCCTCCAACCCGCCGAGATCGACGTCCTTGGGCAGGCGCTCGGGTCGCACGTACCATGCATGCGCGATGTCGCGAAGCGAAACCTCGCCGTCCGGCCCGATCACGCGACCGTCCGTGAATCGCGCCTGGCTCTCGTCACAAACGAGCAGCGCCGCGCCGATGCGCAACAGCCGCGGAATCAGCGCCTCGCACGCATTGGCTACCGCGCCACCTGCCATCACGATGCCGCGCGACGCGTAAGTACCGGTGGAAAACGGCGTCGTACCGGTATCACCATGCACCACGCGAACGCGCGCCACGTCGACACCAAGCACCTCGTTCGCGATTTGTGCGAGCGTGGTCTCCATACCCTGGCCGTGTGAATGGACGCCGACGCTAAGTTCGAGCCCGCCGTCGGGGGCGATGCGCGCGACGGCTTGGTCGTAGCCTGGCACCAGTGGAAGCCCCCACGATGCGAACACTGAAGTGCCGTGGGCTGACTGTTCGCAATAGCTCGCGAAGCCGACACCGATCAGTCGCCCGTCAAGCTCGCCGCGGCGCTGCCGTTCGCGCACCGCGTCGATCTTGATCGCTTCGCGCACCCATTGCAGGCTACCGGGATAGTCACCGCTGTCGTAGTGCTTGCGAGACACGCTGTCAAACGGCATCTGATCGGGGCGCACAAGGTTTTCAAGGCGGACCTCCCAAGGCTCACGGCCGACTTCGCGTGCGATCGCGTCCATCAGCAGTTCAATCGCAAAGCACACGCCGGTGCGCGCGACGCCCCGAAAGGGCAGGAATCCCGGCTTGTTGGTGGCGACGCAACGTGTCTTTGCGCGATAGCCGCGGATCGCGTAGGGGCCCGGCAAGTTGCCTGTTGCCTGCCCAGGCTCGAGGCCGATCGTGAACGGCCAGTTTGAATATGCACCGCCATCGATGATGATCTCTGCGTCCAGCGCCAGCAGGCGCCCCCGGTCATCGATATGGCCCGCAAGTCGATAGTGGTGTTGACGCGTGTTGGCGCCGGCGACCAAGTGTTCACGCCTGTCCTCGACATAGCGAAACGGCGTGTGGTAGCGCAAGGCGAGCCATGCCACGCACACTTCTTCGGGCTGCAACACGCACTTGTACCCAAAGGCACCACCGACGTCGGGCGCGATGACGCGCAGCTTCCCCTCATCGATCCCGAGGCACTGCGCCAGGCCGACGCGGATCATGTGCGGCACCTGTGTGGACGTGTACACGATCAACTGATCTGCGCGTTCGTCCCAGTAGGCCATCACGGCTTTGCCTTCGAGCGGCATCATGGCCTGCCGTGCAAGTGAGATCTCACGGTGGACGACGCGCGTCGCCTGGGCCGAAAATTCTTCGAATGCGTTGTTGTAATCGAGCGTCAGGAAGGCGTTGTCGCGCCAGTGCTCGTGGACCCGTACTGACGCATCGGCGAGTGCCTTGTGAGCGTCGACTAGCGCGGGCAATTTGTCGATGCGCAGGTCGACCTGCTCGGCCAGGTCTTCGGCCAGCGCTCGGGTGGGCGCCACGCACATCGCGACCGGCTCACCGACAAACCGGACCTTTTCATGCGCAAGCGGATGATGTTCAGACAGCTGATAGGTCGGCATCGTTGACGGAGCGACGATGGGCAACACGTCCACGAGATCGTCGCGCAGGAACACGCGCTCACCACCCGTTGCCGGTTTGACAATCGCCGCGATTCGACCGTGCGCGATGGGGCTGCGCAGGAAGGCGACTTCCTGCTGGCCCGGCAGCCGCATATCCGAGACGTACTGACCGCGCCCGCGCATCAGCCGCGCGTCCTCCTTGCGTGGGACGCGTGCGCCGATGCCCTGCGGTCCGGCGGTCGGGTGATCGTCAGACATCTTCTTGGTCGGCGAGATCACGCAGCACTCCTCAATACTTGAAGTCGAGTTGTCGCGCGCGCAGGAACTCGAATTCGGCAATCTTGGTGTACGGCCTCACCATCGCGCGGAACTTCATCAAGCTGTCGAAGATGATCTTGCTGTCCGCATCCTTCGCGGCTTCGGCACGAATCACTTCTCCGGAGAGAGCGCCCAAGCCTTTGAGGGTGTCGTCCGAAAGCATGCGAACCTGTACCTTGTGCACGGTCACCAGTTCGTCGTACGCCTGCGCATTCTTGGCAACGAACTCGTCGAGTACAAGTGCATTGACGGCTTGATTGCCGACCCGAAGGATTTCCTTCTCGGATGCAGAAAGTTCCTCCCAGGTCTTCATGTTGATGAAGCAGTCCAGCATGCCGCATGGCTCCATCCAGCCCGGCCAGTAGTAGTACTTCGCTACCTTGTGAAGGCCGAACGCCATGTCGTTATACGGCCCGACGTAGTCGGCACCATCAATCGCGCCGCTTTGCAGAGCTTGCGGCACTTCGCCCAGTGCGATCTGTACCGGGGTCGCGCCTGCGGCCTGAAGTACCTTGCCGCCCAGGCCGCCGGCCCTGATCTTCATGCCTTTGAAGTCGGCAAGAGTCTTGATTTCTTTGTTGTACCAGCCGGCCGCCTGGACCGACGTGTTGCCGGATGGAAAGAATTTGACGCCCAACTTCGCATACATCTTGTCGGCAAGTGCCTGACCATCGCCGAACGCGAACCAGGCGTTCTGCTCTTGCGACGTGATGCCGAAAGGCAATGGGCCGAGGAAATTGATCGCGGGCACCTTGCCGGCCCAGTACGTCGGATAGGCGTGACCCATGTGCAGCGTGCCAGCGGCGACCGCGTCCATGGTTTGCAAGGCGGGGACGATCTCGCCGGCGCCATAGACCTTGATGGTGAGCGCGCCATTGGTGGCCTTGTTGACGAAATCCGCGAGCAGCGCCGGGGCGGTTGCCAGCGCCGGCGAGTTCTTCGGCCACGTCATCTGCATGCGCAGTTCCTTGCGGCCCTGGGAGAACGCCGGGGCCATTGACGTCGCGAGGATGGTGGACAGTCCGCCGCCGGCGGCGGTGCGAAGTGCTTTTCTGCGATCCATGAAAACTCCTTCAGTTAAAAACGGGTTGCTATTGGGAGGCACGGGGAATCCAGGTGGCCAGCCACGGGAATGCCATGACAAGCACGAGGACCAACAATTGCAGGAAGACGAACGGAATCACACCCCGGTAGATGGTGCCGATCGGTAAATCCTTCGTTACGCCCTGCAAATAGAAGATGGCAAAGCCAAAGGGCGGCGTGAGGTACGAGGTCTGCAATACGGTCGCCATCAGAACGCCCAACCAGAGCGGCTCGACGCCCAGCTTGATCAGCACTGGGGCAAAGATCGGAACCACGATGAAGATGATCTCGAAGGTATCGATGAAGAAGCCGAGGGCGAGCATGAACAAAAGCGTCACGACGAGCGCGCCGTGAGCGCCACCCGGCAGGGCTCCAAGCACGTCCTCGGCCACCTGTTCACCGCCGAAGCCGCGAAAGACCAGCGAGAAGATCGTCGCGCCGAACATGATGACGTAGATCATCACCGAGAGCCTGAGCGTGCCGGTGCACACGTCGCGGAGCATGCGAAAGTTCAGGTTGCCGCGCACGACCGCCAGCACCGATGCGCCGATGGCACCAATCGCCGCCGATTCGGTTGCGGTGGCGAACCCTCCCAGGATCGCGCCGAGTACGGCGACGATGAGCAGCAGGGGTGGCAACATCGCGCGGAGCATGCGCGCCCCAAGCGTCGCACGTTCGTGCTCCGACATCTCGATTGCCGGGCAACGCTGCGGCCGAAAGACAGCAACGAACACGACGAACAAGACGAACACCGTCACCATAACCAGGCCCGGCAGGATGGCGCCGAGGAACAGGTCGGTCACCGTCACTGGTGTCGCCGAGAAGTTGCCCATGGCCAAGCTGGCCTGGGTGTTGGCGTTTTGCAGCATCGTGCCGATGAGGATCAGCACTGTGGACGGCGGGAGCAACTGGGCGAGCGTGCCCGACGCGGTGATGATTCCCGAAGCGAGCCTCTTGTCGTAGTTCGCCCGCATCATCGCCGGGTAGCTGATGAGGCCCATGGAAACCACCGTCGCGCCGACGATCCCGGTGGATGCTGCGAGGAGTGCGCCGACGACGACCACTGAGATGCCGAGCCCGCCATTGAGCTTTCCGAATGCCTGTCCCATCGTGATGAGCAGATCCTCGGCAATTCGCGAGCGCTCGAGAACCACGCCCATGAAGATGAAGAGCGGTACCGCGACCAGCGTGTCGCTCAACACGGCACCGAGTATCCGACCCGCGATTCCCGCCATCAACGGCCAATCGAATGCGCCGAGCAGCGACCCCACGGCAGCAAACAATACCGAAATGCCGCCAATCGAGAACGCGACCGGGAAGCCCGCCATGAGCACGATGAAGACCCCGGCGAACATCGCCAGCGCCATCACCTCACCGAGCGCTGCCGAGGTCACACTGCGGCCCTATCGTCGCGCAGCGTGCGCCATGCGCGAATTGACAGCGCCAGCCCCTGCAAGCCAATCAGAACGCAGAACGCGGGTATCAGCAACTTGAGCACCCAAAGCAGGGGAAGTCCATCCGGAGTCGGCGAGCTTTCGAGGATCCCGGCGGAGAAGCGGGCGATTGGCCACGCGAAGTAGCCGGTCACCACGACCATCGGCATCAGCAGCAGCCAGACGCCGAAGAAATCCACCGCCGCCCGTCCGCGCGCCGAAAAGCGCTTGAAGAAAAGGTCAACCCGAACATGCTGGTCGGTGCGAAGGACATCCGCCGACGCTAGGAGCACGATGGCGCCGTTCAACCAGACGAATGCCTCGGACAGCCAGGGGTAGCCGACATTTGCAACGTAGCGCAGACCGACGACGCAGAACGCCAGTGCGACCATCGGCAGCAACAACCAGGCGCACACACGCCCGATCAGTTCGTTGAGCCCGTCGATCGCCTCGACCAAACGCTGCAAGTCAATCTCCTGTGCTATCTGCGATGCCTACAAGTTGCCTACGAACGGCACTTGACGCTAACCGGTCATCCTATGAAAAATTGACGGTATCAACCATAGGGGTTTTCCAGATAGTTCGTACACGATCTATTGTCGGCTAAGATGCAGCCTTCGCGTGGAAGTTCCGACGCGAGGGTGCGTGCGTGTCGCGTTTGTCCACCCTGTAGGCTGCAAGCTTCGAGTGGTGAAAAGCGTCGAGCATGTCTTTAACATAATCGGAGGTATTCACACCATGACATTTGTCGTCGCCGAGGCATGCATCCGCTGCCGCTATACGGATTGTGTCGACGTCTGTCCCGTCGACTGCTTTCACGCTGGCCCGAACTTCCTCGTCATCGATCCAGATGAATGTATCGACTGCGCTGTGTGCGTACCAGAGTGCCCGGTGGAGGCAATCTTTGCGGAAGAGGATGTACCAGAAGGACAACGAGCGTACATTGCGCTGAATGCGGAGTTGGCTCCGAACTGGCCGGTACTGAGTGCCAAGGAGGCGGCGCTTGCGGACGCTGACGAATGGGCAGGCGTACGCGACAAGTTGAAGCACTTGGTGCGCTGATGGTCAGCCGATTTATCGACTCTCGCCCACCAGGAGCAATCTGATCATGCGCAAGTATCTCGACATCAATCTGCAAGACCGCTCGGTCTCGATGCAGGAGTTCCACGGGGAGCAGATTGTTCGCGCCGGGAGGCACTTCATCGCGAAGAAGCTTCTGGAGTGCGGCGCCGCGACGGTAGATCCGTTGAGTCCCGAGAACCCGTTGATCTTTTCCGCCGGACCGTTCGCGGGCACGAACTTCTCGAACGCAAACCGGCTCAGCGTCGGCGCCAAGAGCCCACTGACGGGCGGCATCAAGGAAGCCAATTCGGGCGGCACCTTCGCGTTCGCAATGGGCCAGTGCGAGCTGTCCGGATTCACCTTGCACGGCGCATCGCCCGAGTGGGCGCTGATTCGCATCACCAAGGAAGGCGACGTGAGCTTCGAGGATGCCGGCGAGTACATGGGCAAGGGCAACAACGAAGTTGCCGAAATGCTGTTCGAGAAGTACGGCAAAAAAATCAGTTTCGGAATTTGCGGGCCCGTAGGTGAGTACCTTGGATTGGTTGCCGGGATTGCGTTCGCCGATACCGATGGTCGGCCGTCACGATTGGCGGCGCGCGGCGGCATAGGCGCTGTCATGGGCGTAAAGAAGATCAAGGCGATCGTTATCGACCAGTTCAAGATGCCGACCTTCCACGATCGCAAGAAGGTCATGGGCGCGGTGCGCGAATATGGCGCCAAGCTCGGCAAGGAGCCGGCGATTGAAAGCTTCAAGCTCTACGGCACGGCAGCGGTCGGTGACTTCACGAACTACGTCGGCGGGCTTCCGGTGCGCAACTTCAGCGTCGGCCAGCTGACCCCGGACAAGG
>JBDTSN010000005.1:0-16891 GCA_039931145.1 Burkholderiales bacterium
GGTTTTCGCATCTCGGGCCTCGGCCAACTCGTCGACAGCGGTATCAAGGCCGACCGCTTCGTGACGTTCGGCGATTGATGCAGAGGTAATGAGCGACCGATGAAGAAGTTCATGTTCGTGAATCGCCGAGCGCCCTACGGCACGATCTTCGCGCTCGAGAGCCTGGAGGTGGTGCTGATCGCTGCCACCTTCGACCAGGACGTGAGCCTCGTCTTCGTCGACGACGGTGTCTTTGAGCTCGTCAAGGGCCAGGACACGCAAGGCATCGGCATCAAGAACCACTCGAAGACCTACCGTGCGCTTGAAGGCTACGACGTCGAGAAGCTCTATGTCGAGCGCGAGTCGATGGACGCTCGCGGGCTGACCGAAGACGACCTGATCGTGCCCGTCGAAGTGCTCGGTAGCGCCGAGATGGCGGCGCTCATGGCCGAGCAGGACGTCGTGCTTTCCTTCTGACCAGCGATCGACCAACGGGCCATGCTGCATATCGTCAACCGATCCCACGCGCAGACCACGTCGCTGCAGAGTTGCTTGCGCCTTGCGCAGGAGGGCTCGGCGCTGCTCCTGATTGAGGACGCCGTTTATGCAGCTACGTCGTCCGCCGCACAAGCTTCTGGCATTGCCGACGCGCTCGCGAGGCACAAGGTCTATGTGTTGCAACCCGACGCCGCGGCGCGCGGCATGAGCACACGTCTGATCGACGGTGTGACTGCGATCGACTACGCCGGCTTCGTCGATCTGGTCGCCGAACACACCAACAACCAATCCTGGCTGTAGAACTATTCATCCGTCTAAGGAGACGAAATCATGGGCATCGAAGTCAACGGCGCGACCTACGAGACGGACGAGGAGGGCTACCTCATCAACCTCTCCGACTGGACCGAGGACATCGGTAAGGCGATTGCGCAAACCGAAAACCTCGACATGTCGCCGAACCACTGGGAGGTCGTGAACTTCCTGCGCGACTACTACAACGAATACCAGATCGCGCCCGCGGTGCGCGTGCTGACGAAAGCGATCGGCAAGCAGCTCGGCGCGGACAAGGGCAACAGCAAATACCTCTACGAGCTGTTCCCCTACGGCCCTGCAAAGCAGGCGTGCAAGATCGCCGGCCTGCCCAAGCCCACGGGCTGCGTCTAGGGCGGAACTCGGCATGACCCCCCTCACCCCAACCCTCTCCCCCGAGTACGGTGGAGAGGGAGAGGGTTCGCCCATCCGCCTGTACGCAGCAATGCGTTTGCCCCCTCTCCCTCTGGGAGAGGGTAGGGGTGAGGGCCTGCCAAGGCATGCCGCCAATCAGGTCACGTCATGACCGCACTCTCGATCGCCTACGCCGCGCTGTTCTACCTCGCAACCGCGATCTTCCTCGTTGGCGTCGCGGCGAAGATCCGCCTCTACGCGCGCACTCCTGCGCCGTTGAAGATTCCCGGGACGCCGGCGCCGACGACGACAACCGGCGTTGCACTGCGCATGACGCGCGAGGTCGTGTTCTTCGAGAGTCTGTTCAAGTCGAGCAAGTGGACGTGGATCTTCGGCTGGATGTTCCACGCCGGGCTGCTGCTCGTGTTGCTGCGCCACTTTCGGTATTTCCAGCAACCGGTGTGGGACGTGATCGTCTGGATTCAGCCGTTCGGCACCTATGCCGGCTTCATGATGGTTGCCGGCCTCGCCGGGCTGTGGGCAAGGCGCTGGCTTGTCGATCGGGTGCGCTACATCTCGACGCCGTCCGATCACTTGCACCTCGCGCTGCTGATCGCGATCGGACTCACTGGCCTCGCCATGCGCTTCGTGCGGCCTACCGATATCGTCGGCGTCAAGGCCTTCATGCTCGGCCTGATGCGGCTGGACATTCAGCCGCTGCCTGCCGATCCGGTGCTGCTCGTGCACCTCGCACTCGTCGCCAGCCTGATGATCGTCTTTCCGATCAGCAAGCTGTTGCACGCGCCAGGGCTTTTCTTCAGCCCGACGCGCAACCAAGCCGACACGCCGCGTGAAGCGCGCCACATTGCCGCCTGGGCCGCAGCGCTCGACAAGTAGCCGGAAAGGCAAGATGGCAGCTGCGAAATTCGAGACTCCAAAGCTCAAACCGTACCCGGTGATCCCGCTGGTGCAGATTGGCGCGATGGCGCACAGCAAACCGTTCATTGCGTCGCCTGCAATCCAGACCAATCTCGGATTTCCGGGTGAGCTGACCGACGGTTGGGAGGGTCGCGCCGTCACGAAGATGGGTGAGCTGCTCGGCAAGTACCGCAGCCTGCGTGTCTACATGGATACCTGCGTGCACTGCGGCGCGTGCTCCGACAAGTGCCACTACTTCCTCGGCACGGGCGACCCGAAGAACATGCCCGTCGCGCGCCAGGATCTGATGCGCGGCGTCTACCGGCGTTACTTCACGTTTGCCGGCAAGCATTTCCCGAAACTCGTCGGTGCGACCGACATGACGAAGGACGTGCTCGACGACTGGTGGAGCTACTACAACCAGTGCAGCGAATGCCGCCGCTGCAGCGTCTTCTGCCCCTACGGCATCGACACCGCCGAGGTGACGATGGCTGCGCGCGAGATCATGGACTCGGTCGGTGTCGGCCAGAAGTACGCCAACGAGATCATCGGCAAGGTTCACCGCATCGGCAACAACCTCGGCATCCCTGAGCGTGCGCTTGCCGACACGCTCGCCGGGCTCGAAGAGGACACGTTGGAAGAAGCGGGTCTCAACGTGCGCTTCCCGCTCGACGTCGAAGGCGCCGAAGTGCTGCTCATCACGCCGTCGGCCGACTTCTTCTCCGAGCCCCACGTCGAGAGCCTGATCGGCTACGCGAAGGTCTTCCACGCCGCGGGCATCAGCTGGACGCTGAGCTCGAAGGCGAGCGAGGCGGCCAACTTCGCGCTCTTCATCGGCAACTACGAGCAGATGAAGAAGATCTCGCTGCGCGTGCGCGAGGAAGCCGAGCGCCTGCGTGTCAAGCGCATCGTCATCGGCGAGTGCGGCCACGCTTGGCGCGTCGCCTACAGCTACTGGAATACGCTCATCGGGCCCTTCGACTGGCTCGACCAGCGCTACCCCGTGCCGCAGCACATCTGCGAACTCACCTACGACCTCATCCAGCAAGGCGCGCTCAAGTTCGACAAGGAAAAGAACGACGACCGCATCATCACCTTCCACGATTCCTGCAACGTCGCGCGCGCCTCGCGCATGGGCAGCATGCCTGGAGGCCAGTTCGTCATCCCGCGCGAAATCATCAAGGCGGTCGCAAACAACTTCCACGACATGACGCCAGGCACGACGCACGAAGCGACCTTCTGCTGCGGCGGTGGTGGCGGGCTGCTGACCGACGACCTGATGGAAGTGCGCGTGAAGGGCGCGCTGCCGCGCATGGAGGCGTTGAAGAACGTCGTCGATGCGCACGGCGTGAATTTCATGGCGGCGATCTGCGCCATCTGCAAGGCGCAGTTCAGCAAAGTTCTGCCTTACTACGGCTTCGACATGAGCATGATCGGCGGCGTCCATCAGCTCGTGAGCAAGGCTATCCGGCTCGGCGAGCCGAACTGAAAGAGGATCGATCCATGTCTGCAATCCCCGAGGCCGTGACCGCCAAGAAGCTGAACTTCCGACGCTACAAGGACGGCGACTACAAGCCGACCGAGTGGCAGGAGGAGATCTTCGACGCCGACCATTCACACAAGTGTCCGACCTACATTCAGAGCGCGCCGCCGTGCCAGGCGAGTTGCCCGTCTGGCGAGGACATCCGCAGTTATCTGAACATCGTGCGCGGCATCGAGAAGCCGCCTGCCGGCATGCTCTGGCAAGAGTACGCATGGCGCCGGCTCACCGAGGCGAACCCGTTCCCCTCGGTGATGGGGCGCGTCTGCCCGGCGCCGTGCGAATCTGGCTGCAATCGCAACGAGGTCGAGGACTTCGTCGGCATCAACTCGGTCGAGCATTTCCTCGGCGAGTACGCTATCGCGAACAAGCTCGCCTTTCCCAAATCCGAAACACAAAGCGGCAAGTCGGTCGCCGTAATCGGCGGCGGGCCGGCAGGGCTTTCCACCGCCTACCAGCTGGCGCGCAAGGGCCATGCGGTGACGATCTTCGACGAGCGTGCCGAACTTGGCGGCATGATGCGCTACGGCATCCCCGGCTTTCGCACGCCGCGCGATGTGCTGGACGCCGAGATCGATCGCATCCTCGACTTGGGAGTCACGGCACGTACCAACGTGCGCATCGGCACCGATGTGGCGATGGACGAGATTCGCGAAAAGTTCGATGCCGTGTTCCTCGGTCTCGGCGCGCAGTCGGGCCGACCGCTGCCGGTCGAAGGATCACAGGCACCGAACTGCGTCACCGCGACCGCGTTCCTGAAGGCGTTCAACGACGGGCGCATGCTGCACGTCGGCAAGCGCGTCGTCGTCGTCGGTGGTGGCGACACGTCGATCGACGTCGCGACTGTCTCCCGACGCCTCGGCCATATCGAGCAGGTCCGCGAGAGCGACCGCCCCGAAAACGTGATCGCCGGCCACACCGCGCACGACGTCGCCGCCGTCTCGGCGCGCCAGGGTGCCGAAGTGACGCTGACCTCGATCTTCACGATCGACAAGATGCAGGCCAGCCGCCACGAGGTCGAGCACGCGCTCGCCGAAGGCATTGCGATCCGCGGCGGCCTCGCGCCGGTAGCAGTGCTGTGCGACGCGAGTGGCCGCGCGGTGGCGTTGCGGGTGATCCAGTGCGAGGCGAAGATCGCCGGCGGCAAGCTCGAGATCAAGAACATCGAGGGCACCGAAGAGGACATTCCGGCCGATCTGATCGTCTCCGCGATCGGCCAGGCGGTCGACTTCACAGGGCTCGAGTCGCTGAACAACGGCCGCGGCGGGATCGCGGCCGACAAGAACTACCAGGTTCAGGGCCAGCCGGGCATGTTCGTTGGTGGCGACGTCGTGCGCCCGCATTTGCTGACGACCGCGATCGGGCACGGCGCGATTGCCGCCGAAGGCATCGACCGCCATCTGCAAGGCGAGCCGCTCGAGAAGCGCCCCAAGATTGATGTCCACACCTGGGATCTGAACCGCAAGCTGATCGAAACGGGACATCCGGTGGGCGAGGTGCACGAGCCGATCTGGGGCACCGACAGCACGAACGTCGCGATTCACAATTTCGAGAATCGCTCCGACCGCTACGTGATCCCGCACGAGGAACTCTTCCTTGGGCACTTCCCGTACAACGCGCGCCACAAGCGCAAGATGGTCACACTCACCGCCGAGCAGGCGCTGAGCAACTTCGAGGAGCGCATGCTTGCGCTCACCGAAGCGGAAGCGATCGCGGAGGCGAAGCGCTGCATGAGTTGTGGCTTGTGTTTCGAGTGCGACAACTGCATCGTCTATTGCCCGCAGGTGGCGGTCTTCAAGGTGCCGAAGTCGAAGTCGACGACCGGCCGCTATGTCGACACCAACTACGACAAGTGCATCGGCTGCCACATCTGCAAGGACGTGTGCCCGACCGGCTACATCCAGATGGGGCTAGGGGAGTAGCAACGCGATGAAGTGGCCCGCGCGCATCGGGTTGCTGGGCTGCGTCCTCGCGGGGCTCGTCGCCCTCGCGGTGTCGACGGTGGCACTGGCGCAGGCCGGTGATTCGCGCGTGCCGCTGCCGACGATCGTAGCCGCGCGTGCCGGCACACAATGCATTGCCGACCCGGCGACGATGCGCCGCGACCACCCGAGCATGCTCAAGCACCAGCGCGACGAGACGGTGCACGGCGGCATCCGCGGTGCGAAGGCGAGCCTGAAGGGCTGCATCGATTGCCATGCGAGCGCGACGACGGGCAGCGTCGCTGCCGCGCCGGGTGACTTCTGCCAAAGCTGCCACACTTATGCGGCCGTCAAGATCGATTGCTTCGAATGCCACAGCACCAGGCCGCAGGCGAAGGTCGCAAAACTCCCATGAGCGAGACACCGGGCGACCTGCCGTCGAACGCGCGCCGCGGCTTTCTCGGCGTCGCCGCGGCGGGCATCGCAGGCGTGATGCTTGCCCCCGGCATCAGCCTGATGGAAGTCGCGCAGGCGGCGACGACCGGTGCGAACCCCAAGGTGCGCTGGGGCATGCTGATCGACACGACGAAGTGCGCCACCGGCTGCGACGATTGCGTCACTGCGTGCAACAAGGAAAACGGTTTGAGCGGTGGCACCTTGCCGACCGATTCGCAATGGATCCGCAAGGTCGAGCTCAAGCAGATCTCGACCGGCCGCACCGCATCGCTGCCTGTGATGTGCCAGCACTGCGCCGAGCCGCCGTGCGTCGATGTCTGCCCGACCGGCGCTTCGTTCAAGCGCGCCGACGGCATCGTGCTCGTCGATCGGCACACCTGCATCGGCTGCCGCTACTGCGTGATGGCCTGCCCGTACAAGGCGCGCTCTTTCGTGCACGAAGAGATCACGAACCAGTTGCCCGACGTGCCGCGCGGCAAGGGAACCGTCGAGAGCTGCACGTTTTGCGTACAGCGCATCGATCGCGGCGAGAAGACAACAGCGTGCGCCGACGCCTGCTCGCAGGCCGGCCACGGCGCGATCCTCTTCGGTGACCTGAACGATCCGCAAAGCGAGATTGCGCGCCGCGTGCGCGAGGTGACGAGCCGGCCGCTGCGCGCCGATCTGCATCTCGACCCTGGTGTGCGCTACGAGGGGCTGTGATGAAGCGCTTCACTGACGCCCGAAGCGAGATCCGAAGCTACTGGTTGTTGCTCGCGCTCGGCGGCTTCATCACCGCGCTAGGCCTCGCCGCCGCACACTACATGGAGTCGCGCGGCCACATCGTCACCGGCATGACGAACCAGATCGTCTGGGGCCTGCCGCACGTGTTCGCGATCTTCATGATCGTCGCCGCGTCCGGTGTGCTCAACGTGGCGTCGATCGCGTCCGTCTTCGGCCAGGCAGCGTACAAGCCCTGGGCGCGCCTGTCGGCGCTGCTGTGCATCGCGCTACTCGCGGGCGGCCTGATGGTGCTGATGCTCGATCTCGGCCGGCCGGATCGCGTCATCGTCGCCGCGACGCACTACAACTTCACGTCGATGTTCGCCTGGAACGTGTTTCTCTACTCGGGCATGGTCGGTGTCGCCCTCATCTATCTGTGGACGATGTTCGAGCGTCGCATGAACGTCTGGACGAAGCCCGCGGGCGTTGCAGTGCTGATCTGGCGCCTCGTGCTGACGACCGGCACCGGATCGATCTTCGCCTTCCTCGTCGCACGCCAGGCGTACGGCTCGGCGTTGCTCGCGCCACTCTTCGTCTTCATGTCGTTCACCTGGGGGTTGGCGGTGTTTCTCGTCGTGCAGTCCGCGATGCTTGCCTGGAACAGCCGGCGCTCGGGGCCCGAGATAGTGCGCCGCATGGCGCGCCTGCTCGGCATCTTCGTCGCAGCGTCGCTGTTTCTCGTCGCCGTCCATCACGTGACGAACCTGTACTTCGCACGCCAGCAGGCATTCGAGCGCTTTGTGCTCGCCGAGGGCGGCATCTTCCCGTGGTTGTTCTGGGGCGGCTACGTGCTCGTTGGCAGCGTGCTGCCGCTGATCCTGCTGCTGCGCCCCACGCCACCCACCGCGCGCACCATTCTGTTCGCAGCGCTGCTCGTCGTGCTCGGCGCATTCGCCTGGCTGTTCGTCTTCATCGTCGGTGCGCAGGCGTTCCCGCTCGACATCTTTCCCGGCTACATCTCGAGCAGCAGCTTTGCCGACGGCGCGATCTCGCCCTACACGCCGTCGCTGCCCGAATGGCTGCTCGGCATCGGCGGGCTCGGCGCGGCCTTCGTGCTCGCCGCGGCCGGCGTGCATGTGCTCGACTTCATGCCGGCTGAAGACGTCGGCAAGGCTGCGGCATGAAGATCGACCGATTGCTCGTCTCGGCCGCCCACAAGTCCTCGGGCAAGACGACGATTTCGCTCGGCTTGTGCGCCGCGTTCAGTGCGCAAGGCGTGCGCGTACAGCCGTTCAAGAAGGGGCCGGACTACATCGACCCGATGTGGCTCGCGCGCGCCGCGGGCCGCGATTGCTTCAACCTCGACGCCTACCTGATGGACGACGCTGCGCTCGTGCGCTGCTTCCGCGGTGCGCTGGGTGACGCGCAGCTTGCGATCGTCGAAGGCAACAAGGGCCTCTACGATGGCCTCGCGCTCGACGGCAGCAACAGCAACGCAGCGCTAGCGATGCGCCTCGCGCTGCCCGTCCTGCTCGTGCTCGACGCGCGCGGCATGACGCGCGGCATCGCGCCGCTGATCCTCGGCTACCAGGCCTTCGAGCCGGGCATCCGGATCGGCGGCGTGATCCTCAATCGCCTCGGTGGTGAGCGCCACGAAGCGAAGCTGCGCGCTGTCATCGAGCACTACACCGACGTGCCTGTCCTCGGCGCAGTCGCCGAAGACGAGCGCCTTGCGGTGACCGAACGCCATCTGGGACTGATGCCGTGCGCCGAGGTGGATGACGTGCAGGAGCGCGTCGCCGAGATCGCCCGCATCGTCGGCGCGCAGGTCGATCTGGAGCGCGTGCGTGCGCTTGCCGCGTCGGCGAACGATTGGCCCGCTGACGGTCGCGCGGCAAGCGTCGCCGGCCGCGCCGCCGTCGTTGCGCCGCTGCGCGCGCAGGCTGCGATGCCGACCCCGCCGAACCCGCAGCACGGCGCGCCGCTGCGCGTCGCCATCGCCCGCGATCGTGCGTTCGGCTTTTACTATCCCGACGATCTCGCCGCGCTCGAAGCGGCGGGCGCGCAACTTCTGCCGTTCGACACGCTGCATGACGATGCGCTGCCGGCGGCGATCGACGGCCTCTTCATCGGCGGCGGCTTTCCCGAAGCCTGCCTCGATGCGCTCGAGGCGAACACCAAGCTACGCGGCGCGATCCGTGACGCGCTCGCTGTCGGGCTTCCGGCTTACGCGGAATGCGGCGGGCTGATGTACCTCGCGCGCAGCATCACGTGGCGTGGGCGCACGGCGCAGATGGTCGGCGCGATCCCCGGCGACGCGTTGATGCATGCGCGCCCACAAGGCCGCGGCTATGTGCACCTGCGCGAGACGACGGCCATGCCGTGGCCGGCTGCTGCAGGTGCGGCAGGTGCGGCAGGTGCGGCAGGTGCGGCGTGCAGCGCGACGCTGCGTTGCCACGAGTTCCACCATTCCAGCCTTGCAAATCTCGACCCCGACGTCGCCTTCGCCTATCGCGTCGAGCGCGGGCAGGGCATCGACGGCGAAAACGATGGCATCGTGCGCGGCAACCTGCTCGCGTCTTACGCGCATCTGCGCAGCGCGGCCGGGACGCACTGGGCGCCGCGCTTCATCGCCTTCGCGCGCGCGTGGCGTGATCTCGAACATGCTCGCTCGCGCACGGTCGGCATGCAGGCAGCTTGACGACAACCCCGGGACGACATGAAAACGACGACACGACACAGCATCAAGGTCGATGGCAAGGACATCGCGACCGACAGTGAAGGCTACCTGCTCGACTTGAGCGAGTGGTCCGAGGCCTTCGCGAAGGCGCTTGCCAAACAAGAGGGCTTGGCGCTCGCCGACGCGCACTGGGAGGTGATCCGCTTCCTGCGCGCGTACTTCCACGAGCACGCAGTGCAGCCGCAGGTGCGCGTCATGATCCGTCACTTCACAAAGGTCTGGGACGCCGAGCGCGGCAGCAACCATCACCTGCACGACCTCTTCCCACGCGGCGGGCCGCAGAAGCAGGGCAACCGGCTTGCCGGCCTGTTGCGCACCAAGGGCGAACACTGAACCTGCAAACCGCAGTGAGATGCGTCTGGGCGTGCCGCACCGGAATTGCCCGGCGGGGCCGGACGCAGACTCCATCTGCACAACGCCCGGATTGACCAGATCGCGGCCTTCGACGGCTCGGCAGAACTGCGATTGACCCGGCTTCAACCGAAGGCTATTGCCGCGGGTACGATAGCCAAAGTCCCTGCGCTGATCGGAGGCGGCAATGCGCAACAGCGATCTTGAAGGCCGTATGTGGGCCGAGGCCGTTGCTTTGCTCGAGCGCGCCGAACGGCTCGAGCGGCAATTCTTCCTGCCGCCGGTCGCCCGCGGCGCCTGTTGGTCACCGCCGATTGACGTCTTCGAGACCGAGTTGGAGCTGACGGTGCTGGTTGCGCTGCCGGACGTGGACCCGGCGCAAATCGAGCTTGCCTTTGCCGACGGCGTGCTGATCGTCTCCGGCGTACGGCGCCTGCCGGTTGTGCTCGCGGGTGCCGCGATTCGGCGTCTGGAGATTCCCCAGGGCCGCTTCGAGCGGCGGCTCGCTGTGCCCGCACGCTGCCTCGCACGCTCGGAGTTCCGCAACGGCTGTCTGCTCGTGGTGTTGGCGAAATGAACGACGAAGCCAAAAGCGAAACCAAAAGCGAAGCCAAAGGTGACGCATCCGATTCGCTCGCCGCAGTTGACGGCGTGCTCATCGTGCCCGTCGTGCCGCTGCGCGACGTCGTCCTCTTCCCCGGCATGGTGATGCCGCTTGCGATCGGCCGCCCGAGTTCGGTGGCCGCGGCCGAGGCCGCGATCAAGTCCGAGCGTCCGATCGGCCTGATCCTGCAGCGCAGCAAAACGCAGGATGACCCTGGGCCCGACGACCTTCACCCCATCGGCATGCTCGCCAACGTGCTGCGATTTCTGACCGCGCCGGACGGCAAGCATCATCTTATTTGCCAGGGCGTCGTGCGCTTTCGGATGGGCGCCATCGAGCGCGAGGGCGACTATCTCAGCGTGCATGCCGAGCGCCTGCCGGACCCCTCCGGCGAACCGAGCGCCGAACTCCAGGCGCAGTTGTTCAATCTGCGCCATCAGTCTCTCGAAGCCTTGCAGCTTTTGCCGCAGACGCCGGACGAACTCGTCAACGCCGTGCGCTCCATTCGCGAGCCCGGCAGCCTCGCCGATCTCGTTGCCGGCTATCTCGACCTCGAAGCCGAAGAAAAGCAACGCATCCTCGAAATGCTCGATCTACCGACGCGGCTCGCCGAAGTCAGCCGCCATCTTTCCCAGCGCTTGGAGGTGCTGCGCATCTCGTCACGCATCCGCCATGAAACGCAGGAGGCCATGGGCGCCAAGCAGCGCGAGTTCATCCTGCGCGAGCAGTTGCACCAGATCCAGAAGGAACTCGGCGAAGGCGAGGATGCGAAAGGTGCCGAGATCAAGGAGCTTGGCGAGGCGATCGCCAAGGCCGGCATGCCCGATCCGGCGCGCGAACAGGCCGAGCGCGAACTGAAACGCCTGGAGCGCATGCCCGAGGCCGCCGCCGAATACTCGATGGTGCGCACCTATCTCGACTGGCTGATCGAGTTTCCGTGGGCGAAGGAAACCGCGGACAACTTCGATCTCGTCGCCGCGCGCAAGGTGCTGGACGAAGATCACTTTGATCTCGACAAGATCAAACGCCGCATCGTCGAGTTTCTTGCCGTACGCAAGCGCAACCCGGAAGGCCACGCGCCGATCCTGTGCTTCGTCGGGCCGCCCGGCGTCGGCAAGACCTCGCTCGGTCAGTCGATCGCGCGCGCGATGGGGCGCAAGTTCGAGCGTTTCAGCCTGGGCGGGACGCACGACGAGGCCGAAATCCGCGGCCACCGCCGCACCTACATCGGCGCGTTGCCCGGCAACATCGTGCGTGCGCTCAAGCGCGCGGGCACGCGCAACCCCGTGCTCATGCTCGACGAACTCGACAAGCTCGGCACCGGCTTCCAGGGCGACCCCGCGGCGGCGCTGCTCGAAGTGCTCGATCCGGCGCAGAACAACAGCTTTCGCGACACTTATCTCGACGTTGCGGTCGATCTTTCGCGCGTCATCTTCATCGGCACCGCGAATGTGCTCGATCAGATCCCGGGGCCCTTGCGCGATCGCCTCGAGGTGATCGAACTCCCGGGCTACACGCAGGCCGACAAACTCGAAATCGCGCGCCGCTATCTGATCGTGCGTCAGCGGAAACAGAACGGGCTCGCCGAGGATGAAATCGCGCTGCCCGACGAAACGCTCGCCGTGATCATCGAAGGCTATACCCGCGAAGCCGGTGTGCGCCAGCTCGAGCGTCTGATCGGCAGCGTGTGCCGGGCGATCACGACGCGCATCGCCGAGGGCAAGCCCGGGCCTTACACAGTTCGCCCCGAAGACCTGCACGAGATCCTCGGCGCTCGCCGCTTCGAGAACGAGGCGGCGCTCAGGACCAGCGTCCCCGGCGTCGCGACCGGGCTGGCGTGGACGCCTGTTGGCGGTCAGATTCTGTTCATCGAAGCGGCGGCAACGCCGGGCAAGGGCAAGCTGCATCTGACCGGACAACTCGGCGACGTGATGAAGGAGAGCGTCGAGATCGCGATTTCGCTGATCAAGTCGCGCGCCGACAAACTCGGGATCGATGCTTCACTGTTTAGCGAGCGGGATATCCACGTGCACGTGCCGGCCGGGGCGATTCCCAAAGACGGGCCAAGCGCGGGCGTGACCATGACGACGGCGCTCGTTTCGCTCTTTACCGGGCGCTGCGTGCGCGCCGATCTCGCGATGACGGGCGAGATCACGCTGCGTGGGCTGGTTCTCCCCGTCGGCGGCATCAAGGAGAAAGTGCTCGCCGCGCACGCCGCTGGCATCAAGCGGCTGATCCTGCCTGCGCGCAACAAGAAGGATTTCGAGGATATTCCCGAGGCCGCGCGCGAAGCGCTCGAGTTCGTCTGGGCCGCTGAACTCGAAGACGTTCTCGCCGCGGCCTTCGAACCCGCGACCGATCAGCCGGCCACGCAAACTGCGGTTTGACGACAGGTTGATCTGAACAGCCGGCTGAGCCCGCCGTGCGTCGATGCCGACCTAACTCGATTCAACGGGAAGAACACGCTCTCGCTCCAGAGCCTGTTCACCCTACGCAGAGCCGTGCGAAGAACGGTTTCCAGCGCGCAGGACAAGACGCACTACGACGCCCAGACTGGCGTTCTGGTTTGCGAGAAAGACGGTTCAGATTGGCGGCCTGCAACGATGAGCGCGCCGTGGGAGGAGCGGGCCTGATCGACAGTTCCGGGCTGACCCCTGACATTCAATGGCGCCAGCCCGCGATCGCCTAATGGCCCTGAGGGGTCGCTCACCGCCGCAATCGTCTTGCCGAAAAGCAGTCGTCCGGCAACTCTCGCTACCGACCCAAGTTCTCTCAGCTCGGATCGAGGCGGTCAGTGAGCAGGTCAGCCTCAACCTCGCGACGCAGACCACCGCCGAACTCATTTAAAAGCTCGATTGCAGCGACATCTGATCGGCGCCGACAGTCGGGCCACTGCCTGCGCGGGATCGTGTGTTGCACGCGGTCTCAAGCCATCCGTGCTTAGGCTGAGCCGGCGTACAACGCCCGGAAGGGGTCTACGGTAGGCGAGGGCCAAGGCGCGATACAAGCGACTGGACTGAAATGCGAGCGTGAGGTGACCCAGCCCCGAACCTACGCCTGCCGGTGCTGCCGCCGCCCCCGCGCGCCCAACGCGATCAGACCGACGCCTAGCATCAACCAACTCCCCGGTTCAGGAACCGTCGCAGCAAAGCTGATGGTTGACCCGCCGCCCAGCAGATCGAATGGATCGCCGATCGTCGCGCGCCCGCCCGTCTCGAAGCCTGGGCCGCTGACGCGCGCCTGCATGATGTACTCGACCACATCGGTGGTGGAGAGCACGCCGAGCGGGATGGTGGCGACGTAAGCGTCGAATCGATAGCCTTGCACATTCGACGGGAAGTCCGCATCCGCGAAATAGGTGCCGCCGAGATCGGTGCCACTCTCGGTCAGCGTGTGCCCGTTTTTCCCGCCATGTAACAGGGCCTCGGAAGAGAACACCGGCGCGCCATTCAGCCGCAGCTCGATCCAGTAGCTCACATCAATCGTCGGCGGCGTGGGCCCCATGCCCGCGAAGTCCGAGAACGCGAGCTCGCCGGGCTTGATGAACAGCACGATCGCGTTGGGCCCGGCCGCGAGCGGGCTTTGCTGCCAGGTCGTGCGCGCAGTTATCGACCGCACGGTGCTTCCGCCACGGTAGAAAGTCGCGTCGGCGCTCAGCGCAGAAAAGGTCCCGAACACGGTTTCACGCTGCGAGGCGACTGCATTCGCGGTCGTGGCCTGCCCCGGAAGGCACGAACCCGTGATGCCGCACAGTGATGCCCCGTCTGTCGTCGAGACCGTGGACGTGAGGGGCGGATCGCCCGGCAACGCGACAACAGGCCCGCCAGCATCGGTGACCGGGCCCAGCGTGTACTCGGCGAAAGTGGTGATCGTAGGCGCCGAGTGCGCCGCCGACGCGGCGACAACACCTGCAAGCGCCAGGCAGGCACCGACGAGATGGGAAGTGACGACTTTCATGCTCAGACCTCCACTGCGCCGTCAGAGCGCGAACAGCCAAGCCAATCTATTGCCGGTGGCGGGCGTTGCCGATTGACAATCCAGGGATGCCATCAGCACCGTCTCCGACATCGCGCGGTTCTCAGTTCTCAGGCTTCGCGAGTTCGTAGGCTGCCAAGCACACCCAGCAACCCGAGGCCGGCTAACCACATGAGCAGCGTGGCGGGCTCCGGTACGGGCGGGGGCGGCAGCTCGCTCATGAATACGCCGCTTGACGAGGTGAAGCTCCAACCCTCGGGCATTTCGATCCCGAGCTGCGCGGTGTGGCCGAAGTTCATCACCGCGTGGTCGTTCATGTCCGACTTGAGCCTCAGGTCCAGATGGGCGAGCACGCCGACCAGGTCGCCAGGGTTCAGCATCTGCTGCACCGTGAGCACCGCGGAAAGACGGTCGACGTGGTCGTCGAGCACGAGGACTTCACCGTTGCTGAAGACCGAGGCGCGCTTGTCAGGGCTCAACGGCTGACTGACCCAATCGAACGTCAGATTGGAGACGGTGGTGTTGAGGCTCAGGCTGCTGTTGGTGCGGAAGATGGCCTCCGCCATGCTGGCAAAGCTGCCGCTGACGGTGAGCGTGAGCGTCACCACCCCCGGGCGCGGGCCCATGAACTTCAGCTCGTCGGAGACCTCGCCGATGGAGTTCACGGTCACGCCGAAGAAGCTGCTGCTCCCCGAGGTGTCCAGGATGATGCCGCCACCCACCGCGCCGCGGTTCATGTCGGCGTACGAACTGGCAAGGTAAGTCCAGGTGTTGCAGCAATCCGAATCGGTCTCCACATCCTCGACCGAGGCACGGCCGGTCGCGACGGTCTCGGTTTTTAAGAAGCGGCCGCTATTCGCAAAGACAGTGGCCGTGCCGAAACCCTGTGCCTGCGCCGGCAGCGCGGCCAGGAGTACTGCCGTCATGCTGAAGCAAGCGGCCCAGCCGCGCCAGCCTGGCGCCGCGATTGGAGCCTGAGTTCGGTTCATTGTCCTTCTCCCGTTGCGGCGCGCGGCCTGCTCTGAAAATTCGCCCAGACGCCAGCCTCGGCCGCAACTGCCTTTCGTTTTGGATGCGATCATCGTCGCGCCTCTTTCGGCTCCGGTCTTGAGCGAGTTCTGAGTTCTTCCTGATATCTTCGTGAGCCCGACCCGCGCAACGCCACCACATTCGACCCACCATGCCCAGCAAGCCAGGCTGGCGTTTCGGCCCCTTCGAGGTCGACGCCGACGATCACCGATTGCTCCGCGACGGCGAACCGGTCGCGTTGACACGCAAGCCGCTGTCGCTGCTGATGGCCTTGCTTGAGCGTGCCGGAAGGCTGGTTACCAAGGCAGAACTCTTCGACGCAGTCTGGGCCGGCACCGTGGTCAGCGAAGCCGCGCTGTCGCGCGCAGTTCACGAGTTGCGCGCTGCGCTTGGCGACGCGGCCGCGACGCCGCGCTACATCGCGACGGTGCATGGCCTGGGATTTCGCTTCGTGGCTGCCGTGGACAGCGAGAAAGCTGCTGCCGCTCGGCCGAACGAAGGAATGTCGGCGACAGCGCCGCCATCCAGACTGGTCGCCCGCGAGAACGAACTCGCCTTCCTCGACGTGGCACTCGCCGTGGCCCGAAGTGGCAGGCGCCAGATGGTGTTCGTCACCGGCGAGGCGGGGATCGGCAAGACGGCCGTGGTCGAGGCCTTCCTCGAGCGGCAGGCCGGCTGCAGCGAGCTGTGGGCGGCGCAGGGGCGCTGCGTCGAGCAGTACGGCACCGGCGAGGCCTTCCTGCCGCTGCTGGAAGCCCTCGAAAATCTGGCGCCCCAAGTTGGCGCCGGCTCGCTGCGCGAGGCGCTCGCGCGCTACGCCCCAGGTTGGCTGGCGCAACTGCCCTGGTTGGCCGGGCCGACGCCGGCGTTGGCGCCACGCCAGGCCGGCGCGGCCAGCTCCGCGCGGGGCATGTTGCGCGAGATCGCCCAGGCCCTCGAAGTGCTGGCCGCGCAGCGACCGCTGTTGCTGTGGCTGGAGGATCTGCACTGGAGCGACCCCTCGACCCTGAGCGCGCTGTCGTTCATCGCCGGGCGGGCGCAGCCGGCGCGGCTGCTGATCGTGGCCAGCTTCAGGCCAGCCGATGCGCGGCACAACGAGTCGCCGCTGCACGCCTTGGCGCCGCTTCTCGCGCAACGCAACCAGGCGCGCGAACTGGCGCTCGGGTTGCTCGACGCGGCCGCCATCGCTGCGCTGCTGTCGAACCGCTTCGGCAAGCTCACTGGCGTCTCGGTCGAGGCGCTGGCAGCGTTCGTGCACCGGCGCACCGAAGGCAATGCGCTGTTCGTCGTCACCCTTGTCGAAGACATGGTGCGGCGCGGCCTGCTCGCGCCCGAGCCAGGCGGCTGGCACTTCGACGCCCAGCATGCCGAACTCGCGAGCGACCTGCCGGAAAGCCTGCGTCAGTTGGTGCAGCTCCAGTTCGGCAACCTCGATGCCACTGAGCGCCGCCTGATCGAAGCGGCGGCAGTGGCGGGCACCGAGTTTTCGGCGGCCTCGGTCGCGGCCGCACTGC
>JBDTSN010000006.1:0-15751 GCA_039931145.1 Burkholderiales bacterium
AAGTTGATCAACCAAATGCCCGAACGGATATACGCGTGGGACTTCGACCGTGGCGACGAGGGGAACTCGATACCCCAGCAGTTCGCAGATGAACACATCTTGAGCGCGCGCCGGGTGACGGTGATCGGAGCCTTCGTGAAGGCCACGCTCGGCGGCCATCTGCCCGAGGCCTTCGTGAGGCCGACACGGCAAGCGCTGTCGACCGATTCGCCCACCGCACACCGTGGCATCGGTGACGATCGAATTCGTCTCGTTTCAGGAAGCGACGCTCGATGACGCAATCGGCTGACGATCTGCTGCTCGACCGCCTGCAACGTGCAGCGTTCCGCTACTTTCTCGAGGAGACGAACCCGGCCAACGGACTCGTCGCCGACCGCACGGCCGACGGCTCACCCGCCAGCATCACAGCCATCGGTTTTGCGCTCGCCGCTTACGTCGTCGCTGCCGAGCGCGGGTTCCTGGCACGCGACGAAGCCGCTGAGCGCACATTGACGACCTTGCGCTTCTTCAACCGCAGCGAGCAGTCGGAGGCGGCCGATGCCACAGGCTGGCGCGGCTTTTATTACCACTTCCTGGACATGCAAACCGGTCGCCGCGCGGGTGTCTGCGAACTGTCGAGCATCGACAGTGCCTTCTTGCTCGCCGGCATGCTGACCTCAGCGGCCTATTTCGATTGCGAAACAGCGGAAGAAGTCGAGATTCGCGAACTTGCGACCGCGCTCTATGAACGCGCCGACTGGCGCTGGATGCTGAACGGCGGACCGACCTTGGCTATGGGCTGGAAGCCGCGCACGGGCTTCCTGCGCTGGCGGTGGCAGGGCTACAGCGAAGCCTTGATCCTGTACTTGCTTGCGCTCGGTTCGCCGAGCCATCCGATAGCGCCCGACAGCTACGCGGCCTGGACTTCGACGTACCGGTGGAAGAAGTTCTACGGGCATGAATTCCTCTACGCAGGGCCACTGTTCATCCATCAGCTATCGCATCTGTGGATCGACTTTCGCGGCATCCAGGATGCCTACATTCGCGCGCGGCAGATCGACTACTTCGAGAACAGCCGCCGCGCCACCTACGTCCAGCGCGAGTACGCCAGTCGCAACCCCCGTGGGTTCGAGGGCTACGGCGAGACGGCGTGGGGCATTACCGCCAGCGACGGCCCCGGCCCGGCCGTTCGCAAGGTGGACCGCGTCGCCCGCCGCTTCTTTGGCTACAAGGCGCGCGGTGTTCCTTACGGGCCCGACGACGGCACGCTCGCGCCGTGGGCGGCTGTTGCGAGCCTGCCATTCGCGCCGGAAATCGTGCTGCCGACGCTGCGCGACTTCAGCACCTCGCCGGCCGATGCATCGAGCAAGTACGGCTTTCGCGCCACCATCAACCCGACCTATCCTGCACAGCGCGGGAAGTCGCATTGGGTGTCACCCGATCACCTGGGGTTGAACCAGGGGCCGATCGTGATGATGGTGGAGAACTACCGCAGCAGCCTGCTTTGGCGGCTGATGCGCCACTGCGCGCCGCTACGCACCGGCCTGCTTCGCGCCGGCTTCGACGGCGGCTGGCTTTGAGCCGAATGGCCGCTCCTTCGATTGCGGGCCGAGAAGACAGTGCCGTGGTCGCTGCGATTCTTGCCTGGCCGGTGTTGAGCGAGCGTCCCCGTATGCTCGGACGCATCTCAAGGCAAATCGAAAATCCACGCCACCCCGAATGAACGCCCTCGTCTCCACGCTACCTGGAAAGCGACGTTCGCGCTTTGCCACCATCATGATCCTGGCCGTTTGCGCCAACACGGCAAACGCGCAAGGCGCATCGACGGCCGCGTCCGCGCCATCGCCAACGGCAGCGACGACGATCGCGACAACGACAGCCACGATCGACAACGCCGACATTGGGGATCGAATCCGCAGCATCTTCTCCGAGATCGAAGTGTTTCGCGGCGTGCGGGTGCGCGTTTCCGCCGGGGTCGTGACGCTCGACGGCAAGGTGCCCAATACCGCCGACGCAGTGCGTGCGGAAGCGATTGCAACGCGCGTCAGCGGCGTCGTCACGGTGCAGAACAACCTCGAGCGCAACCTGGATCTCGACACCAATCTGACACCGGCGCTGGGGCAGTTCGGCGCGCATCTGCGCAGCCTGGTGCATGCGCTCCCGCTGGTCGGCGTGGCGTTCGCGATCGGCCTCGTGATCGTCATGCTGGGTTACTGGCTGGCGGCGATCGGGCGACTGTGGCGGTGGTTGACGCCCAATCCCTTCATGGCCGAATTGGCCGCCACGTTCTTGCGCTTCGCATCGATCGTGCTGGGCCTGATCGCGGCGCTCGAAGTGCTCGGTGCGACCGCGCTGCTCGGCGGCGTGCTCGGCGGCGCGGGCGTGATTGGCATTGCGCTCGGGTTCGCCGTGCGCGACACGGTGGACAACTACGTCTCCAGCTTGATGCTCAGCCTGCGACAACCCTTTCGCGCCAACGACCATGTGGTTATCGAAGCGCATGAAGGCCGCGTCATCCGGCTGACTTCGAGGGCGACGATTCTGATGACGCTGGACGGCAACCATGTACGCATCCCGAACTCGATCGTCTTCAAGTCGGTGATCCTGAACTACACGCGCAACGCACAGCGGCGCTTTTCGTTCGACCTCGGGGTGGATGCCGACGACAACCCGCTCGACGGCATGGCTGTCGGCCTGGCCGCTGTCAACGCGCTGGAGTTCGTGCTCGATTCACCGGCCGCCACGGCCATCATCTGGCAGGTGGGCGATTCCAACATCGTGCTGCGCTTTCATGGCTGGATTGACCAGAACGATACCGACTTCATGAAGGGTCGCAGCCTGGCGATCCAGGCCGCCAAGGCAGCGCTGGAAGCGGCAGGGTTCGCATTGCCCGAGCCAATCTACCGGCTGCGATTCGACCCGGCATCGCCACTTCCGCTGCCCGACACGCTGCAATCCGCGGCGGCGGAACCGCGGCACGCGACACCCCGCGTCAAGGGCACCGACGCTGCCGCTGCCGCCGACACCCGCCCCGACAGCCACATCGAACGTCTCGTCGATGAAGAGCGCGCCGGCAGGAACGAAGACGACCTGCTCGACAGCGCGCGGCCCATCGAATGAGACGTCCAACGCGTCGCACCGCATTCATCGCGTTGCGATCAATCCCGCCGAACTGTGCGCGCCGTCGGCATGTCGCTCGCTGACAAGTTTCGCGATATCGGCCGCCTGCTGATCGCCGCCGGCGAAGCCTGGGTCGACGACCGCGCTTCGAGTATGGGCGCGGCGCTCGCCTACTACACGCTGTTCTCGCTTGCACCGCTCCTGCTGATCGCGGTGTCGGTTGCAGGCCTGGTCTTCGGCGAGGAGGCGGCGCGCGGGGAACTCTACGATCAGCTCGTCGGCCTGGTCGGTTCTTCCAGCGCGCGCACCGTGCAGGACATGCTCCAAAGCCTCAACGTACCCCAAAAGGGCATCATCAGCACACTGATCGGATTGGCAGTGATGGCCGTCGGTGCGACCACGGTATTCGCCGAACTGCGAAGCTCGATCGACCACATCTGGCGCACGCCCACGGCGTCGAGCAGCAGCGGGCTCTTCAGCTGGCTGCGGGTGCGGCTGCTGTCGCTGGGTCTGGTGCTCGGAATCGGTTTTCTTCTGATGGTTTCCCTGGTCGTGAGCGCCGCGCTGTCAGCGCTCAGCCGCTGGGCTGCGCCGTGGTTTGGCCATGATCTGTTGTTCGCCGCTTCGGCGCTCAATCTCGTGGTCAGCCTGCTGTTCGTGATGGCCCTCTTCGCAATGCTCTACAAGTGGCTGTCCCGTGTGCATCTGGCCTGGCGCGACGTGTGGATCGGCGCGGCGGCCACCGCCGTCTTGTTCACAGTAGGGAAATGGCTGATCGGCCTGTACATCGGCCGCAGCGGCGTGACGTCTGTTTTCGGCGCGGCCGCGTCGCTCGTCGTGCTGATGCTGTGGGTGTACTTTTCGGCGCAGATTTTCCTCTTCGGCGCCGAGATTACATCGGTCTACGCCCATAGACACGGCTCGCTTCGCGATCAGCCTGCGCCGCCGGAGTAAGCCACCCAAGCTTTTGTGGGGGCCAGTTGGTGTGAGTCAACTCCTCGCGAGCGAGACTTTGTCTGACACGCATCAGCGCCCTTTGCTGCTTCCCTGACAAGTTGAGGTGACTACGCTTGTCGCATCGAACACTGGGAAACAACTTGAATGAGCTCGATACCGCATTAACCGACATAGACGGTCTGCAAGAGGCGTTTCATGCACTTTGCGACAAACAGCGGAAAGGCGCCATTGTTCGCGATGATGCCGTCGCCAAAAAGGTACGGCGGCAACTTGCAGCCGGCGCAGATACCTACGCAGCCACGGTCATGTCCTCGTCACGAGGGGAGTTGGACATGAAGCGCGTACGCAAAGCTCGAAGTGCGGCGTTGGACGTCATGCCAGCAGCGCGGAAACATCAAAAGCGACTCTCTGCGCTGGTCGAAGAGCGTCGATTGTCGGCACCTGAGCATCGCGCGGATCTAACGAGGCTGCTCACACTTTCGCTTCATTGTCGAACCGCACTTTCAACTCTCGCACCGACAGTCGACAGGCGCGCTGCGGACGCCTTGGGGAACAAAGTGCTTGTGGAGTTGCGCGGCGCAACGCTGTTGTACCTGTCGGCTGCTCGAGAGGCGGCTGACGGCAACTCTGGAACTCCGCGAGCGGCCGTTGTCGAGCATCTGAAGAGAATAGAAGCTCACGCGATTGAAGTCGCAAATCTGGCGCCGCCAGCGGACGTCACTGGTGCCGAGTCTTCCATGGGGGCATCGCTTTCACGCGATGTCGTCGCCGCACTTCACCAGACCGCTGTTGATTGGCATTCGCCCGAATTCGACTTTGATGTTTCGAAAGTGGCGCAGTAGGACAGCAACGAGTGTCTGCCGGTCCCGTCCCAACGCATGATGCAAGTGCATCTGCCCCGCGAGAGCTGATATACCCAGCCCTCAACAAGCGACTGCGGACAGCCGAGAGGCGCGGCGTTGCCGTGCCGCCGGCTCAGACTCGAAACCGAGCGGCCAACAGCTTTGACGCTTCGACAAGGTCTATCGGCTTGGTCAGGTGAAGGTCAAAGCCGGCGGCCATCGCGCGGCTCTTGTCCTCAGGCTGACCCCATCCTGTCGTGGCGACGAGGAAGAGCTCGCTACCCGCTTCTGCAGCTCTTAGCTGCCGCGCTACCTCGTAGCCATCCATGCCGGGAAGGCCGATATCGAGGAAGCACGCGGCCGGTTGCATTTCGCGCGCAATCTGGAGAGCGCGCTTGGCGTCGTGAGTCGTGTGGACGTCGTACCCCTCGAGCTGGAGCAAGGTGGCAAGCGTTTCCGCCGCGTCCACGTTGTCATCAACAACCAGTATCGGGCGTCCTGTGGCATGAGCTGCCGCTGCGCCCTTTGTCGGCTCGGCTCGAGCGGCGTTGGTCTCGGCTTGACCCCTTGGGACGATCACCGTGAACGTCGACCCTTTGCCGAGGCCCATACTCGAGGCCATGATCTGCCCGCCGTGCATCTCGACGAGGACACGGGCGACTGCGAGGCCGATTCCCAGGCCGCCCTCGGCGCGATCCAGGCTTGGCGAAACTTGCGCGAACATCTTGAAGATCTGCGGGATCTGCTCATGCGACAGCCCGATGCCGCCATCTTCGATCTCGAAGCGGACGTGATCCGGCGCGACGTCGCTGCGCAGGGCAATCGTGCTGCCACGATCTGAATATTTAATTGCGTTTGCCAAGAGGTTCGTCAGCACCTGGGCGAGTCGGACTGGGTCGGCTTCGAGCAGCAATTCGCCACTCTGCATCGTCACCTGTAACCGGTAGCCGCGAGACTCCAGCGTTTCCCGGACAGGTTCAACTGCCGCGTCCACAAGGCTCGCAACGCTGACCGTCTTCTTCTTCAGCTGAAGCTTGCCGGTGCTGATGCGAGACACCTCAAGCAGGTCGTCGAGCAGTACCGCCATGGCCTTGGTCTGTCGCTCGATCATCTGTCCGTAGCGCGCCGCTTGGGCCGCATCCAGGCGGGGGTGCTGGAGCAGAGTGGCCGCGTTACCGATCGGCGCGAGCGGATTGCGCAACTCGTGCGCGAGCGTCGCAAGGAATACGTCCTTTCGACGGTCGGCTTCCCGCAGTCGTTCCTCGCTGACTCGAAGCGATTCGTCAGTGGCGTGACGACTTGTAATGTTGATCGCGGTCCCGAGGACTCGGGTGCACCGTCCCTGCTCGTCGAACACGCCGCGGCCCTTGGCGGCCACCCATCGGATCACGCCATCACCCTTGCCTACGGCGCGGAATTCGACGTCGTACAAGGACCGACGTGAGGGGTCGATGGCAGCAGCAAACGCAAGACTTGTCGCCTCGCGATCGTCGGGATGGAGTCCGGCGTAGAAGTCGGCCATCGAGACCTCCGCGATCGCAGAAATGCCGAACATGGCCTTGAGCCTCGCTGGCCAATAGAGCTTGTCCGAAGCGGGATCCAGATCCCACAGGGCAACATCGGCGGCCTCCGTCGCGAGCCGCAATTGCTCTTCGCGATCACGAAGCTTGTGCTCGGACTGGACCTCGATGGTGACATCAAAGCCCTCGCAAAAGACACCAATCACCTGGTGCTGTGCGTCGTAGACCGGGGCGTAAATGAAGTCCAGGATGCGGGTCTCCTCGACGCCGTTGTCGGGATGTCGGAAGCGCGCAGGAACGCGGCCGCTGCGGTATGCCGTTTTCGTCGCAAAGACTTCGTCCAGCAGCTCGTAGAAACCTTGGCCAGCAATGTCGGGGAAGGCGTCGCGTATCGACTTGCCCACCCAGTCGTCGCTTCCAAAAAGGCGGCGATGCGCGTCGTTCACGAACTCGACCCGATGGTCCGGACCGCTCATCACGATCATGAAACCCGGTGCTTGCGCGAACATCTCGCGCTGGCGAACCACCTCTTCAGCCTTCTGACGTTCAGCGAGCACGGTGGCGGTGGTCTCCGCGCACACCACCAGGACGCCGCCAACGCCATGGGGCGCACTGATGTCGTCGAGCGGACTGTAGCTGTAGGTCCAGTAGACGTCTTCGAGCTTGCCGCCGCGGGTGATGGGGACGAGAGCGTTCTCGTGCCATGTGGCCCCTTGGCCGGTGACGACTTGCTCGATCTGTGGCCCGATCAAATGCCAGATTTCGTCCCAGACCTGCCGCGCGGGTTGCCCGAGGGACGACGGGTGACGCTCGGGGCCAATTGACCGCCGATAGGCGTCGTTGTAGAAACAGAGCAGTTCGGGACCCCACCAGATGTACATCGGGTGGCCAGAGTTCAAGATCAACCTGACAGCCGTCCTCAGAGGCTGCGGCCACGTCTGGGGGGCGCCCAGCGAGGAAGCGGCCCAGTTGTGCGACCTGATCAGCGCGCCGAGCTCACCGCCGTCAGCGAGAAAGCTGAGCTCTTCTGTGGGGTCTGTGCTCACAAGTCTCGGGTCCACCTACATCCTGCGATTTCGCTCGCACGACTGTACTTGCCCGGCGCCGACCACGCCAGTGGCGAGCCGCGCATGGTGTCTCGACAGAATGTCTCGCCGGAGTCGGGTTGCGGTCGGCGTTGAAGTTCGTCCAGGAAAAGCAGTACTCAGTGCGGGGCAACAAGGCCCGTCGGAGCTCGGATCGGCTCAGCCTGAGCCAGTGCGGGCGCGGCACCGCCCTCGCAGGACCTCAAGAAGCGAGCGTTGCATCGTCGTACGGTGGATAGGTGATGCGCAGACCGTCGACGTGCGCAAAGGGCGTCAATCGATGTCCCTGCAAACGGCTCGGGCTGACGATTTCATCGGCGCGCACGTCGTGGACGATCAGCGCATAGGCGATGCCAGCCGGCGCCAGCGATTCGGGCAATGCGTCGCCGTTGAACTGCGGGTTGTGAAGCGAGCGCGGCACGGTGCGCACGTCGATCAAAGTCGAGACGGCTTGCGCCGTGAGCGTCGGACTGAACTCGGCCAGCGGCCGCGTCGAGTGGCCAATGGTGAACACGGCATGGCGACTCATGTCGACGTGATCGCAAGCAACGCGGCGGACCCGCACACCATGACAAAGGTGACCATGCCGTTCACGATGCGCTTGTTCAGAGGCGCGGCCACCGTCCCGGAAACGGCGACCAAAAGGCCCTCAACTGCGGTGAGCATTGACGTGTTCTGGGCGTTGCCCTGGGAAGGTTGGACGCTGTAGCGTGAAAGTGCATGTCGCTTGCTGTCGTGGCTAGCCGTTCGAGCCAAGCGTAGGCCGAAGCATGACGCGGTGCCCATTTTCCGGCGTAGAAAGTGTGCGAGGAAGCCGCATCACATCCGAATCTCGACCGCAGTGCCGACAACGGCATCGAACACTGACGGTCTGGCTGAGTGACAAGCTCGAAGCACTTCCGCGCTCGCTGCAAGAGTGGCGCAACACGAAATCGAACACGGGGCCCAGACCTCCGCGCTCGCGTCCCACCAACGTTTGGTTCGCCTGCAAAGGGCGACGGGCTGGCTATCCAAATGACATCATCTGACCATTGGCGGGAGGCGTCGTGGGACGGGCGCGAGCGCTGAAGCACCGCACAGTCGAGGTCGCGAATCACCCGACGCCTCATGCAGAGCCCGCGCGAGGCAGGGAGAGGAAGAAGCGCACCATCTCCGCTGAGGAATCCGGTCCGCGTGCATCGGTGTATGTGCCGCTCTCGCTTCCACCGGCCCATGCATGACCCGCACCATGCACGGTCCAGGACTCGACGCGGGTCCGCCCGGCTGCGTCGACGTGCACCGTCCGGCTGAAACTTCGACCGCCTGGGGACGTACCACGCTCCACGCTGTCGGTCATGCTCCTTTCTGGCTCTGCCGCAGCATATGCATGCTTGGCCTGCTGGACGATTTCGATGCCGTTGGCGTGCTGCACCGTGTGATCCCGGTCGCCATGGAAGACGATGGTTGGCACCGCCTGCGCGACCTTTCCGCGCGGTGCGGCGTTTGCTCCTTGCGCGCGCTTGAGGCTTGCGATTCCGCTGCGGCCTCCTTTCATTGCAGCCATTGCAGACGGGATGTCGTGCGCACTCCGGTACGGCAACCCGGAATGCGCGCCAACGGCGGCAAACAGATCTGGATAGGTCTCGCCAAGGATCACCGCCATTGCGGCGCCGGCCGAGAGGCCCGCCACAAAGATGCGGCTCATATCAACGCCGTGGCGTGCGGCCACGTCACGCACGATCCCCGCAATCAGCGAAGGCTCACCGGAATCTCGCACCTGGTCTTGCGACTTGAACCAGTTCCAGCATTTCGACGGATTCGCGCTGCTCGCCTGCTCGGGATAGACCACCAGAAAGCCATGTTCGTCGGCCAGCCGATTCATGCGTGTGCCAGCAGCGAAGTCGTCCGCTGATTGGGTGCAGCCATGCAACATCACGAGCAGCGGCGGCGGTGATACGCCGACCAGTGCAGGCACATAGAGCTTGTATCCCCGGACACCGGCACCGTTGGCGTGTTCGAAGGCGGCAAAGGTTCCGACGGGCGCTTTCGGTCCATCCTGGAACGGTCGACGAGTCGGCCCGACGTCGTCGTTTTTTGGGATATTGACGACGCGCGCCACGACATCAACGACGTTCTCGCTGGGAACGATGACACGCGTTGACGTCGGGATTCCCTCAGAAGACAGTGCCCGGCGAATCGTCTCGGTCACGCCGCGCATCGGGCCCGCAGTCGTATCAAGCCCTGCGGAGGCCAGCGCGTTGCGAATGATTTCGTTGATGGCCTGCGCGTCGAAGGACGGCGCTCGACCATTGAATGGCGTTTTCATCGGAAACTTTCCTGTTGAATGGGTTTGGAGCGGGATCAATGAATTCGCCCGGACAAGGCCCGTCGGACGGCAGACTTGCCTGAAACGCGCCCAGCACGGTCACGGACTCGATGGCTGCGCGCGCCAGTTCAGGGCTCACGTCGTCTGCGATACGTGCGAGCCCGACGACCTGCACCTGCAGCCGCTCGCCCGCTGCCACCGCGCGCTCGAGATCGGCACGGCTGCAGTGCTGCAGGCCGAGGGTCAATGTGCGGCGCGCCAGGGTGTGCTTTACTGTGTCAGCATGCAGCGCAATCTGGTTTCGAAGTGCCGTTCTGATCAGGTCGGAACCGTTCGAATAGAAGCCCTCCTGCACGAGGAGATCCACTTGGCCGAGGTCGACCACGCCGACGTTCACCGTCATTTTTTCGGTCTCCCCAGCGCGCGGCCGGGGTTGCAACACCTTGCTTGCAGACATCCCATCCCTTTGGAATCCATTTAGATTCCAATTGGAGCATTTATTGCCATCATGTGGCGCTTCGCCCTGTATGACCACATTCGACCAAGGGATCGTAGGTTCATTGCGCGGCTGGTTGCCGCTGTGGATCCGAAGTGCGCCGGCTGGCTGAAACCGGAGTCGCCAGCTGGCTAGCGCAGGTCTGGCTGTTGCAGGGGTCTATGGCCATTGGCACGCCAGTTGCCCTTGCGGCTGTTCAAGCAAGTGCTTCAAGAGCTACCGATTCCGTCGGTAAACGGGAACGTGCCAGCAACCGACTATCCGCTTGCCAATGCCTACCACAACCATCTCGCAGGGGTGGCCAAGCGTGGCATGCTGAGCACCGCGCACGGCGAGTGGCACACCGCGTGCCGGCTGAACGTGTTCGACCATCCGGCTCCGCTCCATGCCCATCTTTGGTGGCTGACAAGGCCGCCTAATTGACCAGTCTTATGAACCTCGAAATTGCCCTCGTCCAGTTCGCCGTCGCGCCGTCTGACCCGCTACAGAACCTCGCGAGGATGGAGACGTTCATCCAGCAGGCCGCTGAAAACTTGGCGCAACTGGTTGTGTTTCCCGAAGACGCCGTCACAGGGCCGCTCAGCGGCCAGACGGGTTTCGTGCAGTACGCACCGCAGTACCTGTCGGCATTCCAGGGATTGGCAGTCAAGTACGGCGTGGATCTGGTGCCGGGGACCTGGAGCGTCAGCGACGGTGTTGCGGCCTACAACACCGCCTACTACATCAATAAAGATGGCAGCGTGGGTGGCGTGTATCGAAAGATCAACCTGTGGGACAGCGAGCGTGCACTGGTGACTCCTGGCACAGCCGTCAGCGTGTTTCGCACCCGCCATGGCGTGGTGGGACTGGCGATCTGTTGGGATCTGTCATTTCCGGCGCTCTTTCAGGAAGCGAAGGCGCTGGGCGCCGAGTTGGTCGTGGTGCCAGCCTATTGGGCGTTTGGAGCACAGGGAGCGCCAACGGAGCAGATGAAAGGAACCGAACTGATCGATGCACTTTGTACCGCCCGCGCCTTCGAGAACGACTTGCTCATCGCGTACTGCAACGCCACCGGCACGTTGCACGCCGAAGGAGTGGATGCCGTGCTCAGCGGGCGCTCGCAGATCGTTCATCCTACACTCGGGGCGCAGTGCCGAGCTACTGCGAATGAAGAACAGATTCTGCAATGCCGGATCTGAGCGCGGCGCAACGGACTGCTTCGTGCTGCTTGTTGGGAGAGCGTGCAAGGCGTAAACGCAGACCCGCTGCGTTCGGCGCTCGCACAGCAGCCCGGTGCCCGGTGTCCTACCAAGGCACTTGATGCTGAACACTCCGCCTCCAGCGCCGGGTTCACCGGCGGACCTCGTAGTCGCACGCCCCGAGGGCCTGTACTGCCCTCCGGGAGATTTCTACATCGACCCTTGGCGCCCGGTCGACCGAGCCGTGATTACGCACGGTCATTCCGACCACGCCCGCCCTGGTCATGGTCACTACCTGGCCCACACCGACAGCGCCGGCATCCTGCGCGCGCGCCTCGGCGAGATCGCGTTGCAGACGCTGCCCTACGGCGAGGCCATCGTCCACCACGGCGTGCGCGTGTCGCTGCATCCGGCCGGACACGTGCTCGGTTCGGCCCAGGTGCGGCTCGAATACGGCGGGCGGGTCTGGGTCGCGTCGGGCGACTACAAGACCGAGGCCGACGGCACCTGCGCGCCCTTCGAGCCGGTGCCTTGCGACACTTTCATCACCGAGTCGACCTTCGGCCTGCCGATCTACCGCTGGCCCAGCCAGGCCGCCCTGTGCGCCGAGATCAACGCCTGGTGGCGCGGCAACGCCGAGCAGGGCCGTGCTTCGGTGCTGCTGTGCTATGCCTTCGGCAAGGCGCAGCGGATCTTGCACGGCGTGGATGCAAGCATCGGACCGATCGTGGTGCACGGCGCGGTCGAGCCGCTCAATGCGGTCTACCGTGCGGCCGGCGTCAGGCTGCCGCCGACGCTGCGCGTGACCGCGCCCGGCGTCGACACCGCACTGCTGCGCCGTGCGCTGGTACTGGCCCCGCCCTCGGCCCAGGGCACGCCGTGGCTGCGCCGCTTCGGCAACTACACGGACGCCTTCGCGAGCGGCTGGATGCAGCTGCGCGGCACGCGCCGGCGGCGCGGTGTCGACCGCGGCTTCGTGATCTCCGACCATGCGGATTGGCCCGGGCTGCAAAAGGCCATTGCGGGCACCGGCGCAGAACGCGTGTTCGTCACGCACGGCAGTGTCGCGGTGCTGGTGCGCTGGCTGGGCGAGAAAGGTATTGAGGCGCAAGGTTTCAAGACCGAGTACGGGGACGAGGACTTCCACGCGCAACCGGTCGAGCCCGCGCCATGAAGCAGTTCGCCGCGCTGTACCGCGAGCTTGATGCCACCACCTCGAGCCTTGCCAAGCAGGCAGCCCTGCAGCGCTACCTGCAGCACGCCCCGGCGCGGGACGCGGCCTGGGCCGTCTATTTTCTGGCCGGTGGCAAGCCGCGCCAGCTCGTACCCGCGAAGCTCTTGCGCCTGCTCGCTCAGGAAGGCGCAGGCCTGCCCGAGTGGCTGTTCGACGAAAGCTACGAGGCGGTCGGCGATCTCGCCGAAACGATCTCGCTGCTACTCCCGCCACCGACCGAGGTGCACGACATGGGCCTCGCCGAATGGGTCGAACAGCACTTGCTGCCGCTTCGCAAGACGCCGCCAGATGCCTTGCCCGAGGTGCTGCGAGCGCAGTGGAGCCGCCTTGCGGCCGACGAGCGGCTGGTCTACTTCAAGCTCATCACGGGCGGCTTCCGCGTCGGCGTCTCGAAGCTGCAGGTCACGCAGGCGCTGGCCTCTGTGAGTGGGCTCGATCCGAAGCGCGTCGCGCAGCGGCTGATGGGCTACACCCATATCGGCGGCCAGCCGAGCGGCGCAGACTATGCGGCCCTGATCTCACCCGAGAGCCATGGCGAGCGCAACCAGAAGACCAGCGGCCAGCCCTACCCCTTCTTCCTCGCCCATCCTTTGAGTCTGCCGCTCGAGCAGTTCGATGCGGTACTTGGCGCGCCAGCGCATTGGATCGTCGAATGGAAGTGGGACGGCATCCGCGCCCAACTCGTGAAGCGTGCAGGCCAGGTCTGGGTCTGGTCGCGCGGCGAAGAACTGGTGACGGAGCGCTTCCCCGAACTCGCCGTGATGAGCGAGGCGTTGCCTGACGGCACGGTGCTCGATGGAGAAATCGTGGCCTGGCGCGAGGATCACGTGCAGCCCTTTGCCGACCTGCAAAAACGCATTGGCCGAAAGACGCTGGGCGCGAAGCTGCTGCGCGACATCCCGGTCGTACTGCTCACCTACGATCTGCTCGAATGGCAGAACACCGATCTGCGCACGACGCCGCAGCATGCGCGCCGCGAACAACTCGATGAGTTGCTTGCGAACGCGAAGCATCCGGCGCTGCTGGCGAGCCCGACGTTGCACGGTGATACATGGCCCGAGCTAGCGCGCAAGCGCGAGGCGGCCCGCGCGCTCGGGGTCGAGGGGATGATGCTCAAGCAGCGCGATTCCCACTACGGCGTCGGCCGCACCAAGGACGTCGGCGTCTGGTGGAAGTGGAAGATCGATCCGCTCTCAGTCGATGCGGTGCTAATTTATGCGCAGCGCGGCCACGGCCGGCGCGCCGGCCTCTACAGCGACTACACGTTCGCGGTCTGGGACGGACCGCCCGAGGCCGAGAGCCGCAAGCTGGTGCCGTTCGCCAAGGCCTATTCGGGCCTCACCGATGCCGAGATGGCGCGGGTCGATGCGGTGATCCGCAGAACGACGATCGAGAGCTTCGGCCCGGTGCGCAGCGTCCGCCCGACGCTGGTCTTCGAACTCGGCTTCGAGGGCATCGCGCGCAGCGCCCGCCACAAGAGCGGCATCGCGGTGCGATTCCCGCGCATGCTGCGCTGTCGCGAGGACAAGCCGGTGGAGGAGGCCGACAGCCTGCAGACGCTGGCTGCGCTGCTTCCCGCGCAATGACACTCCGGCAAGCGCTTGATGCCTGGTTCGCGGCGCAAGGCTGGAAGCCCTTTGCCTTCCAGCGCCAGGTCTGGAAATCGATCGCCGAGGGACGCTCGGGCCTGCTGCACGCCACCACCGGCGCCGGCAAGACCTATGCGGTCTGGCTCGGGGCACTGCGTGCCTTCGGCGCGGCGCCGCGCGCCGACGCTCGGCGCAAGCCCGCGCCTGCGCTCACAGTGCTGTGGCTGACGCCGATGCGCGCACTGGCGGCGGACACGCTGCGCGCGCTGCAGCAGGCGCTCGATGCGGTCGGCGCCGACATGTACCCCTGGAGCGCCGGCGTGCGCAGCGGCGACACAGGCGCGGCCGAGCGCCGCGCGCAGGACCAGCGTTTGCCGACGGTGCTCGTGACCACACCCGAGAGTCTCTCGCTGCTGCTTGCCCGCACCGATGCGCAGCAGCAGCTGAGCACCCTGCGCCTGGTGGTGGTCGACGAGTGGCACGAATTGCTTGGCAACAAGCGCGGCGTGCAGGTGCAGCTCGCGCTGGCGCGGCTGCGGTGCTGGAATCCCTCCCTGTGCGTCTGGGGCATGTCGGCCACACTGGGTGACCTTTCCGACGCCATGCGAACGCTGCTGGGCCATGGCGACGGCCTTCTGGTGCAGGGGCGGATGGCGAAGAAGCTTGTGGTCGACTCGCTGCTGCCCAGCCGCGCCGAGCGCTTCCCGTGGGGCGGGCACCTCGGCCTCACGATGCTGCCGCAGGTGATCGACGAGGTGGAAGCCAGCCCCTCCACGCTGGTCTTCACGAACACCCGCTCGCAGTCAGAAATCTGGTATCAGGCGATGCTCGAGGCGCGGCCCGATTGGGCCGGGCTCATCGCGTTGCACCACGGCTCGCTAGACCGCGCGGTGCGCGAATGGGTCGAGCACGGCATCAAGAACGGTGAGCTCAAGGCAGTGGTCTGCACCTCCAGCCTGGACCTCGGCGTCGACTTCCTGCCGGTCGAGCGGGTGCTACAGATCGGATCGCCCAAAGGCGTCGCCCGGCTGCTGCAGCGCGCCGGGCGCTCGGGCCATGCGCCGGGGCGGCCGTCGCGCATCACGCTGGTACCGACCCACAGCATCGAGATGGTGGAGGGTGCGGCCGCAAGGGCCGCCATCGCAGCCGGCCATATCGAAACGCGCAGCTCGCCCGTGCAACCGCTCGATGTGCTGGTGCAGCACCTGGTCACGGTCGCGCTCGGCGGCGGCTTCCGGCCCGAGGCGCTCTACGACGAGGTGCGCACCACCTTCGCCTATGCCGGGCTCTCGCGCGAGAACTGGCACTGGTGCCTGGATTTCGTCTCCCAGGGCGGGGCATCGCTGGCCGCGTACCCGGACTACCGGCGCGCGCTGCCCGATGCCGAGGGTGTCTGGCGCGTGCCCGATGCGCGGCTGGCGCGGCGCCACCGCATGAACATCGGCA
>JBDTSN010000007.1:0-15411 GCA_039931145.1 Burkholderiales bacterium
CCGATTCGAAAGCAGGTACTTGATGGCCGCCGCAGCGATGAGGATCAGTACAACAACGACAAGCACCCAGAGCAAGCCCATGCCCGTCATCATTCCACCCATCGAATTCAACATCGACCCGTACATGAAACTACCTCCGAGTCTTGCGCCGGTTTGGTGAATCGGCTGTTCGCTTCAGCGCAGACGTGCGTGCGTCGTCCGGGGCTCAGCCTCTCCGGTCGCCACCGGTCGTGTGCCAAGGTGGGCATGGTGTTGACTGCGAAACGGGCCAGTGACGCTGTGCAGGCCCTGCTTCGTCAATGACCGATGCCACAGTTCGATCGGCCCGCCGCGCTGAAACTGGAAGATGTGCACAACCCCGGCGCCATCGACGCCTCGGTACCAACGCGCGCCCATCGATTCACCTAGGGTCTCGTGGTCGGCGCGTATGAGTGAATCGAGATTGGTCGGTGGCTCGCAGGGCAACTGCGCCCAGCTCGGTTGGGTGTCGATGAACACGTCGTACGGCGTGAGTACGCCGTCTGCGAACCGGCCAGAAGAATCGTTCATCAAAGGGCCTCGAAGTTGTGGGGCAGTCGAATGGCGAGCGTGGCCAACCGAACGCACTTTCCTGCTGCATCGCGCGGGCGCCTTTCAGGCATGCCGCGAATCCGCCTCGGATCGATCGCTGTCGAGCCAGTAGCTCAGGCGGCCGTGGTGTCGATACAGACGCTGTTCGTGCTCGCGATCGGGTGGGGCAGTGGGGTCGTAGACCGGTGCGTCCTTTACTGCACGCCGGCTGAGGCTGACCGACACGGTCGCCTCGAGCCAGCTGATGCCGTCGATCCACTGCGGTGCGACGAGCACGTCGTGGCCGAGCCACCACTCGCTGGTGTTGACGACGAGATAACGGATGGCCCAACTCTGGTCGTCGACGATCAGGCCGTTGACGTGGCCGATGTCGCCGTCGATCGCACGCACGTGATAGCGCATGAGAGCATCGCAACTGCGCAGGTGCGGGTCGTCTCCTCGCTCGCGATGCAACTGCAGTTGCGCTTCGACAAACGCGTGGTCGTTGGCGGCGGCGCTGGCTGTATGGATCGCGCTCGGCATGTTGCCGTTGCCCCATACCCCCGGCCCGCCCCAATAGAACGGATAGCCGTAGTAGGTGAACTGCTCGATCTCGTGCTGACGCGACACCGGCTTTTTGGTGTCGACGTCCGGGCTGTTTCGGATCAACGCGCGCGACAGCGAGACCGGCAGGCGCCGGGCGCTCCAATTCAGGCTGCCGATGGCAAGCGGCGAGATGAGCACACGTCGATCTTTCAGCCAGGGCCCGGAATCGACGACAAGGAAGCGGATCGCCCAAGCCTGATCGTCGAACAAGGAATCGCGCACCCTGCCGATCGGACCGTCGGTCGCCTCGACCGAAAACCCGCGCAGTTCATTGATGTCGTGCAACATGATATCGGCCTCATAAAGTGTGAAGAAGAACTCGACTCGATCACTCGCGCTTGCGTCTAGAGGTAACCACCTGCCGGATAGCCTGCAGCGGGAATCGCGATCGATCGACTGTCCTCGACGCCGCGCACGCCCGGTATGTTCTCCGCGGCGACACGGGCCGCCAGTTTCTCCTCCGGATCGTCGATTTCGCCGGCGTAATTCACGACGCCGTTGCGCACGCTCACCTTGGAACGACTTGGACGCCACCAGGGCTGCGAGTCGAGTTCGGCAAGCAGCGCACGCAGGATCGCGGCGTCGCCTTTCGGCCGCGGCTTGCGGCCGGGCTTTGCGCGCGCCACGAGCGCGCGCATGAAGTCAGCCCTGCTGACGATGCCGACCGCCAATCCCGCCTTGATGACCGGGGCTTGTTTTATCTTGTGTTTCTCGAAAAGCGCCGCAATATCAGCGACTGGCGTGTCTTCTTTGAGTGTGACGACGCGCGAGGTCATTACGCCTCGGACTTTCATCGCATGCGCTTCAACATAACTCCACGACGAGCTGTCGCTTTCGAATATGCGCCGCCACCACGATGGTGGCGCTGGATCGCGCTGGGTGCCGAGTTCGTAGCGGTGCAGCAGATCGGCTTCGCTGACGATGCCGACGACTGCGCCCTCGCTGATCACGGGAACGGCGCTGATGCGTTTGCTGACCATCAATGCCGCGGCCTCGACCACCGAGGTTTCGGGCGCGACGCTGATGACGCCTTTGGTCATGATGTCTCGGGCATGCATGTCGATGCTCCTTCGTTGCGCACGCCATCCGCCGACGACCGACGTTTGCGAGTGGGCCGCGAGCTCGCCGACTGGCGCGCAATATCAGTGTGCAGCCGCGCGAAGCGCCTGTCTGTGTGCTGGCGGACAAAGACGTGCCGCAGCTTTCGCGCAACATCATCGCGGGGGACGCAACCGTGCCCGACCTGAACGACATGATGGTCTTCGCCAGCGTCGTCGCGGCGAACGGCTTTGCCGAGTCAGCAAGACAACTCGGCATATCGAAATCCCGCGTCAGCAAGAGTGTCGCCAGGCTCGAGCGAGCGCTCAGCGTGCGACTGCTCAACCGAAGCACTCGCGGCATGAGCCTGACCGAGATCGGCGCCGCGTATTACAAGCACTGCGTGCATATCGCCGACGAGGCGGCGCAGGCCGCCGCCGTGGTCGGCGAACTGCGATCCGAACCGGTGGGCGTGCTCAAGATCACCTGCCCGGTTGCGTTCGGCAGACTGCACATCGCACCCGCCGTGGCGGGTTATCTGGCGCGTTACCCGAAGCTGCGAGTCGACCTCACGACGACCGACCGGCTGGTTGATCTGACAGGCGAAGGCTTCGACGTCGCAATTCGCATCGAACGCGAACCGGACCTGCATCTCGTCGCTCGCAAACTCGCCGCGGCCCGGCGCGTGATCTGTGCGACACCCGGCTACTTCGCGCGCTTCGGCGTTCCCACGACACCGCAGGACCTGATGCGGCACAACTGTCTGCACTACACGCACTTCGGCAGTCACGGGCAGTGGCGGTTGCAGGGCGCGAACGGCCAGATCGTCGTTCCGGTCGACGGCTCGCTTCGCGTCAACGACGACGATGTGTTGTGCGGTGCGGTGCTCGGCGGTCTGGGTATCGCCTTGCTGCCGACCTTCATCATCGGGAATGAACTTCAGACCGGGCTGTTGCAATCCGTGCTGCCGGAATTCGTGCCGCTCGAGCGCTACATCTACGCGGTCCACCTGCCCAATCCCAACCTGCCGATCAAGGTTCGCGGTTTCATCGAGTTTCTACAAGCACAGATCGGGCCGGTGCCGTACTGGGACGTCGCAACCGAACTGGCGATGTCGCTTGCCGCGAATGCACCGATCTGAAGCAATTCTCCGGTGACTTTCCTAAACGTTTTCTGCGCGTCTGCGACGTATCCACTGTTGCGCTTCTCGAAACAGTCGGATTCATACGACGCCTTAGCGCTGGCGCCCGGAACGCCTAAGCTCGTGGCATCGGCGCCGCCTCGGCGGTTGCGAACCGATACAACCTTTGGCGGCGCCTTCTGCGCTGCCGCGATATGGGAGACGACAAGATGCCTGTGCTGCATTGGCTGCCACAGAACGCGTTGTTGGCTGCGCTGCCTGATGACGCGAAACTGCGCCTGAGCACGCAACTGGAGAGGGTGCAGATGCCGCTTGGCGCGGTGCTGTGCGAACCGGGCTTGCCGTTGCGCGATGTCTATTTCCCAGAGACCTCGGTCGTCGCGATCAGCTATGCGTTCGCCGATGGCAGTTCTGCCGAAGTCGCACTCATCGGCAGCGAGGGTGTGGTTGGGGTGCGGCTCTTGATGGGCGCTGCGAGCTTGAACGTGCGCGCCAGCGTGCAGAGCGCCGGATCGGGCTTCAAGCTGTCGGCGAAATGCTTGTCGGAACAAATGCAGTGCAGCCCCGCTCTGACGCGGGTGATCTTGACTTACACCGCGTCTTTCATCGGGCAGATCGTTCAGACTGCGGCTTTCAATCGACACGGCAGCGTCGAACAGCACGTCTGCCGCTGGTTGTTGCTGAGCCTGGATCGAATGCCCGGCAACGAATTGACGATGACGCATGAGTCGATCGCCGAGGCACTCGGCGTCAAGCGCGAAGGGGTCACCGAGGCGGCCGGCCGCTTGCGTGCGCAGGGTGCGATCAGCTATCGGCGCGGCCACATCACGGTGCTCGATCGACGCATACTCGAAGTGCTCGCCGGCGAGTGCTACACCAAGAACACGGGCGCGCCTGTGCAAGCGGACCGCGCATTGGCAGGAGGTCGCGAATGAAGTCATGTTTCATCCCATGGGCCGACGTTGCATTCGATCAATTGCAGGCTTACCAGCGCGTCGCCTATTTCATGCTCGGCTGCATCGAGCGAGAGCAGCTTCTCACTCTGCAGGCGCTCGGTGCGTTCTGGCTTTACCCGCCCGGCGATTCGCTCAACGCCCGACCCGCCGCCACGACTTCGCCGTCGTTGCCGGCATCGCGGGTGCTGGCCAAGAGCGCGAACGATTCGACGTGCCGTCTCGAGCAGGGCGCTGGAACGCGCGTCGCGTAAGCGCACTTGCCTGGCGCGTTGCATGAGCGGAATACGCCTGGCAATACGCCTGCACCGCGGTGCGGATTGCGCTGTCCTTATTGCTATCGATCGCCTGCGATGATATAATCCACACTATGTACTCAGGTTCCTTCATCGTCGCGCAGCGCGCCGCACTTCGCCAGGTGACCGCCACGGTCGCCTGCTTGGCGCGTGGCCCCGTCTCGTTGACCAGGATGGGTATTTGTACCTGTCAGCCGGCCGCACATTCCTGAGCCCGGCGATCACTTCCACCCCTACTGCGCAAACCTCCGATCGCCGGGCCTGAACAAACAGCCCGCGCATCGGCCTGTGCCTGCTTGAAGCAGCACAGCGCCTCATCTCGAGGAGTTGCTTCATGGAAGTCTTGGCGCTTGAGCGCACGCTCACCGAACTGGATCACGTCCGGCTCACCAATCTCGTCCAACGCCAGAAAAGCGGCAGGCCCGCGTTGTCGGCCGCGATGCCGATCGAGCATGTGCTCGATATGGCCGATGTCGTGCCTTCGCGCGAGATGTCGCCCGACATCGTGACGATGTACTCGCGGGTCGTGTTGAAGGACTTGCAGTCCGGCGCGCAAAGCGAGCTGACGCTGTGCTATCCGGCGGACGCCGATGCCAGCGCCGGCTTTGTCTCGGTGCTCTCACCAGTGGGATGGAGCCTGCTCGGCCAACGCGCCGGCAGCATCGTGCGCTGGCCGACGCCCGCCGGCGGCGAACTCTCGGCAGAGGTCCTCTCGATCCTGTTTCAGCCCGAGTCGAGCGGCGACTTCGCGATGTAGTCGTCGTCCGCAGCGCCGGTACACCGGCACTGAGGTTTCGGAACAGGATGAAAGCGATGGATTCGGCCCGAGGGCAAGGCGCAAACCGCAGCCATAGCCGTAGCTATGGCGAGGATTTGCAACGCAGCAATCCGGTCGAAGACGCGGTTTCATGTTTCGAAATCTCTGTGGCGGTGTGCCAAGTCGCTGCGCACCGGGTCGCCCGGCCACGGTGATCAATTCTCTCCGGGCAATGCGTGCGCAGTACGACTTGCTGTGGCAGGTCTGCGCGTTCGCGCCGAACACGGCGCAGTGGTTCGTGAGGAGCATTTCAGATGACCCCTTTCAAATCCATCCTGGCAGCCACCGACTTGTCTGCCTCGGCCACCAACGCCGTTCGCCGCGCTGCGCTGCTGGCAAGGCAGCACGGCGCTCACTTGCGCATCGTCCATGTCGTCAATCCGGCAAGCCTGATCGGCTTTCGCGAATGGCTCGCGCCGACGATCGACCTCGACTTGAAGACGGCCGATGCGCGTGAGCGGCTGCACCGCCTCGCTGCAGAGCTTGCGCGTCGATACGACGTGAACGCAGCGATCGAAGTGCACATCGGCGACACGGTTGACGAGCTGCATCGCGCTGCCGCCTCTGACGATCTGCTGGTCGTGGGGCAACGTCGCAGAAATGCGTTGACCGAGTGGGTGCTCGGCAATACGGCACAGCGTCTGTTCGAGAAGTGCAAGCGGCCTGTGCTGGTCGTCAAGCGGGACGCCGAAAGCGACTATCGCAAGGTTCTGGTTCCGATCGATCTGACGCCCGGTTCGAATGCGGCGGCTGTGGTTGCCGCGTCGCTCGCCCCGGAGGTCGATCTGCACATCTTCCACGCCTTCAGTTCGTCCGGCGAGGTGGCGACGCCTGTAGCGGATGTTCGCGATCAGGTCATTCGCGAAAGCCTAGCCAGGGAAGAGGCCGGGCTGCTTGCGCGGATGCGTCGAAGCATGGCGCGGCTCGGCATGGACACCCGCAGCATGGTTTTCGCAGTCGGCCGCGGGTCGCCGATCATGGCCACGCTGCGACAGGCGAAATCCTTGCGCGCCGACTTGATGGTCGCGAGGAAGCAAAGGCGCGCTCGAAATGCGACGTCGGTGCTGGGCAGCGTCAACAGCCTGTTGGCGCGCACGCGCTGCGACATGCTGATCGTCCCCGGCGGCGTGCCCGATCTGCGCCAGAGCGAGGCAGTGGTGCCACTGCGGCCGCTGACGCGTACGGCCGCCGACGGAGGCTGGCAGATCGCGCACGCGCCTGCCGGTGGCACGCCGTCGTGGCACGGCCCGCCGCGCACGGCTTCATCACCCCGCGGCACAGTCGCAAAGAGCGGCGAACCCCGCTTCGCCGCAAGGTGAGGGCCGGCTGTGAGCCCGATCCGCAAGATTCGATACATGTAGTCACGCCCGGCCGCCCGAAGCCGCTGGCGCTCCCAAGGGCCACGCAGTGACCCCTGTGAGGCCTCGGGGCGCGCGAACGCAGTGAGCTAGGGTCGTTTCATTTCTGCTGCCCCCACGGGCAGCCCAACAGGAGAAACACATGCTAAGCAGCTTCAACAATCCATGGTTCACCGTCGTACTGGATCCGCTGTGGGCGGTTCGCCAGGCGACCGAGACGGCCGCCAAGTGCGTCGACCCTGAACTTCTGAGTGATGCACAATCTCTGACGGACTACTGCACGGATCCGAGCGAACAGCGTTTGAATCCGTTCGACTTCCACGGCAAACGGCGTCCGGCATCGCCATTGCTCGGCCATGGGCACGTCGCGATGTCACGTTCGCGAAGCGGTCGGCGCGCGTCTTGAGAAAGAGGACCACACTCGACACGCATCAACGGAGAAACCAACAAGAAGGGACCCAATCATGAACGCACTCGACAGCATCGCGACCCTGAAGACAACATCAGGAAGCGCGCGCTACATCAGCCTGGCCAAGCTTGCAGCGAAGACCGGCGCGGATGTCGCGCGCCTGCCGCACACGGTAAAGATCCTGCTCGAGAACATCGCGCGTCGCGCCGGCGGGCGTGACGTGTCGCAGGCCGACGTTAAATCGCTCGCGCGCTGGCCGGATGGCGACGATGCGTCCCTCGCGTTCATGCCGGCGCGGGTGCTGATGCAGGACTTCACCGGCGTCCCCGCGGTCGTCGACCTCGCGGCGATGCGCAGCGCGGTGGCGCGCGCCGGCGGCGACCCGAAGAGCGTCAACCCGTTCGTGCCGGTCGATCTGATCATCGACCATTCGGTGCAGGTCGATCGTTTCGGCAGCCCCGACGCGTACGCCGCCAACTTGGAGTGGGAATACAAGCGCAACCGCGAGCGTTATTCACTGCTCAACTGGGCGCAGCAAGCTTTCGAGGGCTTCAGGGTCGTGCCGCCCGGCAATGGCATCTGCCATCAAGTGAACCTGGAACACCTCGGCCGTGTCGTCATCGAGCGCGACGGCTGGGTCTTTCCAGACACTCTCGTCGGCACCGACTCGCACACGCCGATGATCAATGGCCTCGGCGTCCTTGGCTGGGGTGTCGGCGGCATCGAGGCCGAGGCGGCGATGCTTGGCCAACCGATGTTCCTGCCGAAGCCGATTGTCGTTGGCGTGCGCACCCGCGGGCAGTTGCCGCCGGGAACGACCGCGACCGACCTCGTGCTGACCTTGACGCAGATGCTCAGGGCGCACGGTGTCGTCGGCAAGTTCGTCGAGTTCTTCGGTCCCGGTTTGAGCAGCCTTGCGATCGCCGACCGCGCGACGCTGTCGAACATGTCGCCCGAAGGCGGTGCGACGGCGACGCTGTTTCCGGTCGATGCCAACACGCTGAAGTACCTGCGTCTGACCGGGCGCGGCGCGAACGTTGATCTGGTCGAGCGCTACACGCGCGAACAAGGCCTGTTCCGGACCGACGACGACGCCGAGCCGAACTTCAGCGAGGTGCTCGACCTCGACTTGAGCAAGGTCGAGCCAAGCATGGCCGGCCCGAAGCGACCGCAGGACCGCGTCCCGCTGTCGGGGGTTGCGCAGTCGTTCCGGTCCGGCAACGGTGGTGCCGCGGCTGAAGTCAGCGCCAAGCAGATCTCCCGGCTCGACGATGAACGCGACACCAACGCGGGTGAAATTCTCGAGGCCACACCGGAGCACTTGCATGAGCCGGATGGCGCCGCATCGGTAACCCATGGATCGGTCGTCATCGCCGCGATCACGAGCTGCACCAACACGTCGAACCCGACGGTGATGATCGGCGCCGGGCTGCTCGCGAAGAAGGCGGTCGAAGCCGGGCTGCAGGCGAAGCCCTGGGTGAAGACATCACTTGCGCCGGGTTCGCGCGTCGTCACCGATTACCTCGACAAGGCGGGCCTGACGCCTTATCTGGAGAAGCTCGGCTTCAACCTTGTCGGATACGGTTGCACGACGTGTATCGGTAACTCGGGGCCGCTGCCCGAAGAAGTCGCCAAGGCCGTGACCGCGAAGGACCTGGCGGTCGCTTCGGTGCTTTCAGGCAACCGCAACTTCGAGGGTCGCATCCACGCCCAGGTGAAGGCGAGCTACCTTGCCTCGCCGCCGCTCGTCGTCGCCTATGCGCTCGCCGGCACGGTGCTGTGCGACATGACGGCGGACCCGCTCGGCAAGGACAAGAACGGCAAGCCAGTCTTCCTGAAGGATCTCTGGCCGAGCGCTGCGGAAGTGGAAGCGCTTGTCGCTTCTTCGGTCGCACCCGAGCAGTTCGAAAAGGAGTACGGCCGCATCTTCGAAGGCGACGACAAGTGGAAGAGCATGCCGGCGCCGACCGGCAACATGTTCGAGTGGGATGCGCAATCGACCTACGTGCGCGAGCCGCCTTTCTTCATCGATTTCGCGGACGAGCCGGCGGCGCTCGCTGACATCAAAGGCGCTCGCGCGCTCGCAGTGCTCGGCGACTCGATCACGACCGACCATATCTCGCCGGCGGGCGCAATCGGCGCCGATTCGCCGGCGGGCAGCTACCTCGTCGGGCACGGCGTGTCGCAAGCGGAGTTCAACAGCTTCGGTTCACGACGCGGCAATCACGAAGTCATGATGCGCGGCACCTTCGGCAACATCCGGCTGCGCAATCAGATGGTCCCCGGCGCCGAAGGCCCGTGGACGAGGCACGTGCCGAGCGGCGAGAAGATGAGCATCTACGATGCCTCGATGCGCTACCAGGAAGAAGGCACGCCGCTCGTCGTCATCGCCGGCAGCGAATACGGGTCGGGCAGCTCGCGCGACTGGGCGGCCAAAGGCTCGGCGCTGCTGGGCATCAAGGCGATCATCGCGCGCAGCTACGAGCGCATCCACCGCAGCAACCTCGTCTGCATGGGCGTGCTGCCCTTGCAGTTCAAGGAAGGCGACTCGGCAACGTCGCTGAAGCTCGACGGCAGCGAGACCTTCACGATCACCGGCATCGCAAGCGGCATCGAGCCGAAGCAATTTGCCAAGGTGGCCGTCACACGAAAGGACGGTTCGCAGGTGACGTTCGATGCGATCGTCAGGATCGATGCGCCGGCCGAAGTCGAGTACTTCCGGCATGGCGGCATCCTGCAGATGGTGCTGCGCCAGCTGTTGCCATCTTGAATCTGCTGGCAGCGGCGTGAAGCCGCTGCCGATCTCATCCTCCTCACAACGCTGAACAACATCTGGAGATGCAACGACCATGAACTCTTTGAGACACGACTATCCGACGTTTCTGCTGGGTAAACATGAGACGCCGTGCCTGTCGCTCTATCAGCCGACGCACCGACAGCATCCCGAGAACGTCCAGGATCCGATCCGCTTTCGCAACCTCGTGAAGCAGCTCGAGGAGTCGCTGCGCAAACGCCATGCGTCGCGCGACATCCCGGCCTTGTTGCGCCCGTTCGAAGCGCTGGCGCAAGACGCTGCATTCTGGAATCACACCGCGGACGGGCTCGCCGTTCTCGCCACGCCGACGCTGTTTCGCGTCTATAAGTTGCAACGGCCGGTTGCCGAACTCGCGGTGGTCGCCGACAGCTTTCATACCAAGCCGCTGATGCGCATCGTGCAGTCGGCTGATCGTTACCAGATCCTCGGGTTGAACAAGCATGCGTTCGAGGTCTTCGAGGGCAATCGCGACGCGCTCGACGTCGTGCCACCGCTCGAAGGCGTGGCACGAACTGCCGACGAGCTCGCGAGCCGCGACACCGATGTACGGGAGGGCGCGCAACGCGCGACCGGCCCTTCGGGGTCGAGCAGCATGACGGCGCAAGGCGGCGCTGTGAAGCACGCTGCCGGTGGCGTCGTGCGCCATGGCACCGACGTCAAGCAAGATGCTGACGACCGTGACACCGAACGCTTCTTCCGCGCGGTCGATCAAGCCGTGCTGAAGCACTATTCGCAACCGTCGGGGCTGCGTCTGATCCTGGCCGCGCTGCCGCAACACCACAGTTTGTTTCGAGCCGTCAGCGTGAACCCGAATCTGGTGGATGAGACGATCGATGTTCATCCCGACGCGATGTCGATCGATGCGCTGCGCGAGCGCGCGTGGCAGTTGATGCAACCGCATTACCTCGAGCGGCTGGCCGGATTGGTGGACGCCTTTGGCGCGGCAAGCGCGAATGGCCGCGGCGCCGAAGAGCCCGGCACGATCGCACGAGCGGCGGCTGAGGGGCGTGTGGCGACGTTGCTGATCGAGGCCGATCGATTGATTCCGGGCCGCATCGCCGACGCAAGCGGCGTGATCGCGTCCGGCGATCTGGCCAACCCGCAAGTTGACGATGTGCTCGATGACCTCGGCGAGCTCGTTCTCAGGCACGGCGGAGAAGTGATCATCGTGCCCGCCGAGCGCATGCCGACACGAACCGGCGCCGCGGCGATCTACCGCTTCTGATGAAGGTCGGCAGTCAGCTGCATGAATTGCAGCTGGGTGACGATGAACTGGCGCAGGTCTGCCGCGACCTGCCGGCATCCGCATGCCATGAGCAACCGCGCAACTTCCGGCTGCACGTCGTATCGCTCAGTCTGACGAAGGCCGGCGAAGGCCTTGCCGATGTCAAGCTCGTGCTTGCCTGGCTGCTCGACGCGATTGGTGCGCCGACTTGGGCGATGGGCCTGCTCGTGCCGGTGCGCGAGTCGCTCGCGATGCTGCCGCAGTTGCTGATTTCGGCGCGGATTCGGCAGCTCCCGATTCGCAAGCATGTCTATGTCGCGGGTTGTGTCGTTCAGGGCGCGGCGATCATCAGTATCGGCGTGGTTGCGTTGACGCTCCCGGGCAAGATCGCTGGCATCTTTGCGATTGCTCTCATCGCCATCTTCGCCCTCGGTCGCAGCCTGTGCTCGATCAGCCACAAGGACGTGCTTGCGAAGACTGTCGACAAGGGCCGGCGCGGGTCGGTCAGCGGCATTGCAGGCAGCGTCGCCGCAGCGGTGACGCTGCTGCTGGCCGTGGCGTATTCGGCCGGTTGGCTCCCACTCACGGTGCCGGTTGTCGCCGGCATGGTGATCCTTGGCGGGGCGGCCTGGCTGCTGGCCGCGCTCGTCTTCGAAGCGATCCGTGAAGACCCGGGCGCGACCGAAGGTGCTGTCGATGGCCTCGCCGCGGTGGTCGCGCAATTCGCTCTGCTGCGCAGCGACGTGCCGCTACGGCGGCTGATCACGGCACGCATCCTGCTGTTGTCGACCGCGCTCGCGCCGCCGTTCTACATTGCACTGAGCAGCGACTTCGAGCCGAATGACCTCGGTGCGCTCGGCCCGTTCATGCTGGCGTCAGCGGCAGCGGGCCTTGCGAGCGCCTATTTCTGGGGTTGGTTCGCGGACCGATCGAGTCGCCAGGTGCTGATGGTCTCGGCGGCACTTGCCGCACTCGCGAACGGCTTTGCCGCTTTCACCGCGCTCGCAATGCCGCACCGGCTCGAGTCAGAGCTGTTCCTGCCGGCGATGCTGTTCGTCCTCGTCATCGCGCACCAGGGGGTTCGACTCGGGCGTTCGGTCCATCTCATCGACATGGCCGATCTCGACAACCGGGCGACCTATACCGCGCTCAGCAATTCGGTGATCGGCGTCGTTCTTCTTGCCGGCGGCGTGTTCGGCGTCATCGCCCAATGGTTGGGCATCGGCATGGTGCTCGCGCTGTTCGCGCTGATGTCGGCGCTTGCCATCGTCGCCGCGTCGAGGCTGGACGAGGTCCAGGCCACGCCAGCCGGTGAAGGCTGACGGTGTCGGCGGCGTGCCGGGTACGTCGGGCCGCGATCGATGATCGTGAGACCATCGCGGCTCGTTCATCGAGGTCGACCGATGCGTCGAATCGAAGTCATGCTCCGTCTGCACCTCGACTGCGCTCGATGCTGACCGCACGCACCACGCCCGCCTATGCGATGACGGCCGTTGCCGGCTGGATCGACACCGTCGGCATCATGCTGTTGTTCGAGCAATTGCAGATCTTCCCGACCTACATGAGCGGCAACACGACGCGCATGTTCGTCTCGGCGGTCGAGGGTGATCTGCACCGATTGATATTGTTCGGCGCCGCGATCGTCCTCTTCGTGCTCGGGGCAGGCGTCGGCCGTTGGGTCAACGACGGCAGCCGTGGCCGTGAGGCGACCGGCCTGCTGCTCGAATCCGTACTGATACTCGCTGCCGCGCTCGCCGCGGCGAGCAGTGCGCCCGATGCGCTGACGCTCGGCCTGCTGGCGGCGGCGATGGGCTGGAACAACGTCGCCCTCGAGCCGCGCGATGGCATCGGCGCGCGTGGCTACATCACCGGCTCGCTCGTCTCGCTTGCAAGCGGCGTCGCCGACGCGCTCGCCAGGCGCGGCCCGTGGACGAAGGCGAGCCGGCCCGCGCTGGTGTGGCTCAGCATGGCCGGCGGCGCGCTGGTCGGTGCGTATTCGACGACCGTTGTGCCTGGCGCTCTGGTGTTGCTCGCACCGGCGATCGTCGTCGCCTCGTGCGGCGCGGCCGTCGCGCTCGGTTGGGTCCGGGACGATGCGCCTTGAGTGATCAACGCAGCGTCGGAGGGGGTGTTCGGTGTGTTTGCAGAGCTGCATCGCGAATCAGGAGCACGGTTGAACACCGGCACGGCCGTGAGGTGAAGAGGACCGTCGCCGATGTTCACCTCTGTTGACGGTGCAACAAGCCAAAGGAAGCCGAGAAATGTATGACCCAGCAAACTTCAAGCTCGACGGCCAGGTCGCCGTCATCACCGGTGCCGGCGCCGGCATCGGCCGCGCGATTGCTGATACCTTCGCCGCGGCAGGCGCCGCCGTGATGGTCAGTGATCGCGATACCGAAGCTGCGAGCGCCGTTGCGAAGGGCATCGAGGCTAGAGGCGGCAAGGCCGCGGCGATAGCCTGCGACGTTACGAAAGAGGAGGACCTTGCGCGCCTGGTACACGACGCGGCGAGGCGCTTCGGCAAGCTGACGATCCTCGTCAGCAATGCAGGCGGCGGCGGGCCCAAGCCCTTCGACATGCCGATGGCCGATTTCAGGCGCGCCTTCGATCTCAACGTGTTCTCGCTCTTCCGGCTTGCACAGCTTGCCGCCGTCGAAATGGAGAAGGCGGGCGGCGGGTCGATGTTGGCCATCACGTCGATGGCTGGAGAGAACAAGAACAGGCGCATGGCATCCTATGGGTCGTCGAAGGCGGCGACCAACCACCTGATCCGCAACATCGCCTTCGATCTTGGGCCGAAGAACATCCGCGTCAACGGCGTGGCGCCCGGTGCCACGCGCACCGATGCGCTGCAGTCGGTACTGACGCCCGAGATCGAGAAGAAAATGCTGGCGAACACGCCCATCCATCGCCTGGGTGAGGCGCAGGACATGGCGAATGCCGCGCTCTTCCTGTGCTCGCCAGCCGCAAGCTGGGTCAGCGGGCAGATCCTCACCGTCTCGGGCGGCGGTGTGCAGGAACTGGAATGAGGAAGCGACTTGCGACGCATCGGATCCTGTCCGCAGCGGCCGCCGTGTCCATGAGCCTCGGAGCAACTGACACGATGGCCAATCCGCCGCCTGCACTTTCCGCAAAGGCGGCGACCGCGCCGCGTTCGCGAAGGCCGGCTACGGCACGCTTTCGGGGTGGAGCTACCGCAGCATGTGGTGGGTCAGCCATGACGATCACGGCGCCTTCGCCGCTCGCGGCGTGCATGGCCAGACGATCTGGATCGATCCCAAGGCCGACATGGTGATCGTGCGTTTCGCATCGAACCCGGTGGCAGCCAACGCAGCCAGCGATCCGACCTCGCTTCCTGCCTGCCGTGCAGTCGCCGACCATCTGATCACCACCGACGAAGCGCCGCTATTGGGCCGTGAATGGCTGATCGAGGGCATCGCAGGTGGCGGCGTCATCGACAACAGCCATGCGACGCTGCAATTCTTGAACGACGGCCCGCTGGCTGGCAGCGCGACATGCAACCGCGTCATCGGCCGCTATCGCAGCGAGGGCAGGCAACTGAGTATCGGAGGCTTGGGCACGACGATGATGGCCTGCCCCGAAGCGCTGATGATTCAGGAGCGCGAACTGCTGGACCTTCTGCCTGCCGTCAAAAGCTATCGGACCGACGACTCCGGCGCGCTTGTCCTGACGACAGCGGGTGGCAAGACGATCGTGGCGAGGCGTTAGATTTCCCCTGAGTTCTGCAGCGATGGCGAGCGCACTGCGCCGCTCAGGAAGTCTCGGCAGCCGGCAGCGGCAGCGCCTCGGCTTCGACAAGCAGCGATTCGAGCAAGCCAGTCAACAGCGCGGCCGCGACAGCGCCGGTCATCGTCAGCACGACGCGCAGCAGCGTCGTTTCGAGCGGCGCCTTCGCGCTCAGCGCTGCGCCGACGATGGCGACCATCGAGCTCAGCGCGTACTGGTAGACCATCGGCGGTTGTCGACCGACGACCATGCGATCGCCGAGAAAAAGCGCGGTGAGAAACACCAGGATCAACAGATTCACCACGTGCGCGCTGAATGTTGCCACGCCCAGGATCGCGAGCGCGAGTGCGCCGCCCATCAGCGTGGCAACGATGCGCTGGCGGGCTTCGTCCCACAGGCGCGCGCGGGTCGGAAACACCATGACGAAAATCGCGGCCACCGCCAGCATCATGTTGGA
>JBDTSN010000008.1:0-15182 GCA_039931145.1 Burkholderiales bacterium
GAACTCATGGCGCGATCCTTTAGGGTCGTGAAAGTCGATGTCGGCAACTTCGATCACAACCTCGACGTCGCCGCAGCCTATGGAAACCCCATCAATAAGGGCATCCCCGCAGCGGTGATCCTCTCGCCCACCAATCAGGTCCTATACGCCACGCGCCCCGGAGAACTCGCCGACGCGCGCCGCATGAGCGAGAGCGGGATCTACGAGTTCTTCAGCCAGACAGCGCGCGTCGCAAAGGGCAAGCAGTAGATGCGGAGTTCAGTCGGCCGAACCGTGCACATCGGCATCTGATGCCCGCCGGGCTGATCGATTCGCGCACTCGCGACGCCGCTATCTGATCCGCCCTTCATCCAGGAAGCGATCGAGCTTCACATCGACGACCTCAAGGCGCAGGGGCAGCAGATTCCAAGTCCGCATTCGAGCAGCGAGCTCGTGAGCGTTGACGCCTGACGCTGGCACCGAGGCCGTGCTATCAGCGGGACGGGACCACAGGCGCGTAGCCCGTCACCCCGGGTTCAGCCAGCGGGACGCCGCTCGAAGCTGCGCTTCGGCGCCCTGCCCGATCTGCTCGACCAAGGTCGACGCGTCCTCGATGCGGTCGATCAGATCGACCACCTCACCGGCCCACACCATCGCGGTGTCGACGTCACCCTCTTGCGCTGCCGTGTAGAAAGCGGTGCGCTCGGCGTCCACATTCGTCGCCAGTGCAACTTCCTGCCCATGCCAGCGCTGCATGAAGCGGTTCACGATCGCGCGGCCGGTGTAGCGGCCCGGCCAGTCGTAGCCGCGGACGATGTCGAACACGCGGGTGCGGGTTGTCTGCCCGCCGTCCGCGTCGGCGATGCGTTGTTTCGCGCGCTCGTGCCCGAGCGCTTCGGTGCACGCATAAAAGCGCGTGCCGATAAGCGCGCCCTGCGCGCCGAGCATCAGCGCAGCGGCGAGGCCGCGGCCGTCGGCAATGCCGCCCGCGGCGACCACCGGGATCGGCGCCACAGCATCGACCACCGCCGGCACGAGCGGCAAGGTGGCGCGCACGCCGCCGTGGCCGCCCGCCTCAGTGCCCTGGGCGACGATCAGGTCGGCGCCAGCGTCACGCGCCCGGCGCGCGGTGTCGAGGTCTTGCACCTGGCAGATCAGCTTGCAGCCCGCCGCCTTGATCGCGGCGACATAGGGCCGCGGATCGCCAAAGGACAACATGAAGGCGTGCGGGCGATACGTCAGCGCGAGGGCGACGACGTCCGCATTCGCCGCCCAGGTGATGAGGCCCACGCCCCAGAGCGCGCGCGTGTTCGCCACCACGCAATCCAACTCGGCGCGCAGCCACTCCGGATCGCCGTAGCCGCCGCCGACCAACCCGAGCCCGCCCGCGTTCGACACTGCCGCCGCGAGCCGCCCGCCCGAGACGCCGCCCATCGGGCCGAGGACGATCGGATGGCGCAGGCCGAACATGCGCGTCAGGGCGGTGTCGATCATGTTGCAACCTCGATCACCATCGACGGATCGAAGTGCGCGTTCTCGACGACGCCATCTCGCGCATAGCCGCGCGGATTGGCGACGACACGCGTGCCGCCAACGCGATAGTCGAAGCTATCGTGCACGTGCCCGTGCAGCCAGAGCTGCGGCTGCCAGCGCAGGATCCGATCCTCAATGTCGCTCACGAAGCACGCGTTCAGCGGCGAGCCCGCGAAGCGCGGATGGATGCTGCCGGGCGACGGCGCGAAATGGGTGATGACGACGGTCGGTCCGGCATGCGCCTCGTCGAATTTCGTTTCGAGCCAGGCGACGGATCTGTCGAACAACGCCTGCGACACGGCCGGTGTGAACAACTCGGGCCGTCCGGGCGCGACCGCGATGCGCGTGAAGTCCCGAACCATGGCGACGGCCTGCTGCAGCCCCAGTTCGCGCTGCGCCGGGTCGCTGATCAGTCGATAGTCAGACCACAGCGTGCAGCCGAGGAAGCGCACGCCGCCGAACTGCCACTCGTCGCATTCGAGAACGTGAACACTTGTTCCCTTCGCATGCTCCCGAAGTTGTGTCACCGTCGTGACGAGGTCCGAGCCGTAGAACTCGTGATTGCCGGCAACGAAGAGCGTCGGCCGGTCGTACTGGCTGGCCCATTCGATGGAGGCCGCAGGCCGGGCCAGATCACCGGCAACGACGACGATATCTGCATCGGCCTGCGGCGCTGCCATGGGATGCACCGACAGGTGCAGATCGGACATCAGATGGATCTTCAACTCTTCACCTCCAAAGCAGGCTGCGCCGCGGCCTTCTCGCGTTCGACCCGGTCGGTCACTTCGCGCGCGATGGCGACTGAACCCAGCACGCCGCTGGTGTCTCGCACGAGCGCGAAACTCATTTCGATGTAGAGCTTGCGTCCTGTCTTGTGCGTACCGCGCGTCAAGGTCGGCCGGCCGTTCAAGCGCAGCGTGCCATTCTTCATCGCGGCATCGAAACCGCGCCAATGTGCGGCGCGCAAGCGCTCAGGGACGATCAGATCGAGGCTTTGCCCGAGCGCTTCGCCTGCGCTGAACCCGAACATCGCGGCAGCCGCCGCATTCCAGCGTTCGATCACGCCTTCCCGGTTCGCATAGATGAGTGCCTCGGCGGTCTGCTCGATGATCAGTTCGCCGAGCGACGGCAACCGCATCGATCCGTTCGCCGTATCCGTGTTCGAACTCGAACTCATCAGCCAAACTCTCCTGCAGAAACCACGACTTGCTTGTCGTTGAGATGGCTTCGATTGTCAAAGATCGATCGAAGGCCCTGTTCTCGTCAACGTTGTTCGATGCGTGACAGCAAGCCTCACCGTCGCCTTCACGACCTCCGCGCCGCTGACGCCGGGCGCTCGCCCTGCTTCGCGGATGCCTTGGCCTGATCGGCGGGCAGGGACAACAACCGCGCGCTGTTGACGAGCGCCATGTGCGTCAGTGCCTGCGGGAAGTTGCCGAGCATCCGGTGCGCGTCCGGGTCGTACTCCTCGGCAAGCAGGCCGACGTCGTTGGCAAGCTTTAGCAGGCGCTCGAACAGCGCGCGCGCATCGTCCTCGCGCCCGATCAGCGCCAGGTTGTCGGCGAGCCAGAACGAGCACGGCAGGAAGACGCCTTCGCCGGTCGGCAATCCATCGAGGCTTTCTTGCGTCGCGTAGCGTTGCACGAGGCCATCGACGACGAGTTCGCGCTCGATCGCCTCGACGGTGCCGCGCACACGCGGGTCTTCGGGCGGCAGGAAGCCGACAACCGTGATCAGCAACAGGCTCGCATCGAGCGCCTTCGTCTCGTAGGACTGGACGAAGGTGTTGCGCTGCGCATCGAACCCCGACTTGCAGACCTGTGCGTGGATTGTGTCGCGCACCTGCCGCCAGTGATCAACCGGCCCTTCGAGGCCGAAGCGTTCGACGGACTTCACAGCACGGTCAAACGCGACCCAGGCCATGACCTTGGAATGCGTGAAGTGGCGCCTCGGCCCGCGGATCTCCCAGATGCCTTCGTCGGGCCGCTCCCAATTCGCCTCCAAGAACTTGAGCAGCGCACTTTGAATTCGCCAGGCATGCGACGCCGGATGGAGCCCGGCGCAATGCGCCAGATGCAGCGTGTCCATCACCTCGCCAAAGACATCGAGCTGCAACTGATCGACCGCCGCGTTGCCGATGCGCACCGGCGCCGCGCCACGATAGCCCGGCAGCCAGTCGATCTCGCGCTCGTCGAGCCGGCGCGCCCCGGTGATGCCGTACAGGATCTGCATGTCCTCCGGGTTGCCCGCGGCCGCACGCAGCAGCCATTCCCGCCAGGCGATCGCCTCCTCGTGATAGCCGGTGGCGAGCAACGCGTTGAGCGTGAAGGTGGCGTCGCGCAGCCAGCAGTAGCGGTAGTCCCAGTTGCGGACGCCGCCCGCCTGTTCAGGCAGCGAGGTCGTGGGCGCAGCGATGATGCCGCCGGTCGGCGCGAAGGTGAGCGCCTTGAGCGTGAGCAGCGATCGCATCACGGCATCACGCCAGCGTCCGTCGTAGGTGCAGCGGCCGGACCATTCGTGCCACTCACGTTCGGTTGCTTGCAGTGCCTCCTGCGCGTCGAGGGCCGGCGGTGCGGCCTCGTGCGAAGGGTGGTAGTTGAGGACGAACGCGCTGCGCTCGCCTTCGCAAATGTCGAACGCCGCGACCGTCGTCATTTTCTTGCCGTGCACCGGCACGGCGCAGCGCAGTTCCATCGAATCGGGCCCCGCGGTCGCCAGCATCGCACCGTCCACGCGGCGTACCCATGGCACGATGCTGCCGTAGTCGAAGCGGATCACGAGTTCCATCTGCATCGCAACCGTGCCGCGCAGGCCTTCGACGATGCGCACGATATCGCGCCGCTCGGTGGATAGCGGCATGAAATCGACGACGCGCACGGCGCTCTTCTCGGTCTCGAAAGTCGTCTCCAGCACGAGCGTTTCGTCGCGGTAACGGCGCTCGGTCGCCTTCACCTCATCTGTCGGCGCAATCAGCCAGCGCCCATGGCGCGGTTCGCCGAGCAGCGCGGCAAAACAGGCGCCGGAGTCGAAGCGCGGGAAGCACGCCCAGTCGATCGAGCCGTCGCGGCCGACGAGGGCGGCGGTGTGGCAGTCGCCGATCAACGCATAGTCTTCAATTGCAAGCGGCATGGCGGCTCGGACCTTCAAGCCGGGTTGTGCCAGACACCATCGGCAGCGATCAGCGCGTCGGCCTCGCGCGGCCCCCATGTGCCGGGCGCGTACGGCAGCGCCGCATCGTGATCGGCGAGCACCGGATCGACCACCGTCCAGGCGGCCTCGACCGCGTCCTGGTTCGTAAAGAGCGCATCGTCGCCCGCCATTGCGCTTTCGAGCAGGCGTTCATAGGTCGGCTCATCGAGGCGCGCATCCTCGTGCAGGCACAGTTCGCGCTGTTCGCCGACAAATCCCTTGCCGGGCAGCTTGATGCGTGCCGCGAGCGCAATCGTCGAGCCCGGCTGCAACCGGAAGCGGAGGTAGTTCGCGTCGCCCGCGGCGGGGCCGGAGTCGTCGAACAACTGCTGCGGCGGCGCGCGCAACTGCACCCGAACTTCGAGCGCAGTCGTCGGCAGCATCTTGCCGGCGCGCAGGTACCACGGCACGCCACCCCAGCGCCAGGAATCGATCTGCAGGCGCAGCGCGCAGAAGGTCTCGACGTCGGAGTCGGCAGCGACGTGCTTTTCCTTGCGGTAGCCGTCGTACTGCCCGCGCACGAGCGCGTCGCGCCGCAGAGGATGCATCGCGCGCAGCACGCTTGCCTTGGCACGGTGCACGGCCTCGAAGCTCTGGTACGCGGGCGGCTCCATGGCGAGCAGCGAGACGATCTGGAACAGGTGGTTCTCGACCACGTCGCGCAGGCAGCCCGCGCTTTCGTAAAAGCCGCCGCGCGTACCGATGCCGAAAGTCTCGGCCATCGTCACCTGCACGCTCGCGATATGGTTGCGGTTCCAGATCGGCTCGAGGAAGGAATTCGCGAAACGGAAGTACAGGATGTTCATGATCGTGTCCTTGCCGAGGAAGTGGTCGATCCGAAAGATCGACGCCTCGGGAAAGACCGATTGCGCTGCGGCGTTGAGCTCGCGTGCGGTCGCGAGGTCACGTCCGAAAGGCTTCTCGACGATGACGCGGGCGTCCTTCGCCAACCCCGCTTCGCCGAGGCTGCAAATGACGGTCGCGAACAGCGATGGCGGGATCGCCAGATAGTGCGCCGGCCGCGCCGCGCTGCCAAGCGCGGACTTCAACCCAGCGAAGGTCTGCGCGTCCTTGTAGTCGCCGCTGACGTAGCAGAGCAGCGCGATGAGGCGCTCGTACGCGCCGTGATCGTCGATGCCACCCGCCTGCTCAAGGCTGTCGTGCACGTGTCGGTGCCAGGATTCGGCGTTCCACTTCGACGACGCGACACCGATCACCGGCACCGTCAGCGTGCCGGCCTTCACCATTGCATAAAGCGCCGGGATGACCTTCTTGCGCGCCAGATCGCCACTGAAGCCGAAGACGACCAACGCGTCTGAATGAACCGTGCCGTCGGCTGCGTGATCTTTTGAGGTGTGAACCATCATCGTGTCATCCTTGTATCAACACCTTCGCACCGGCGAAGATCATCTGTACCGCGATCGCCGAGAGCATGATGCCCATGATGCGCGTGATCACGTTCATGCCGGCGTCGCCGAGCAGCTTCGATGCCGGCACGGCAAGCCGCATGCCGAGGTAGAGCAGCACCGCCATCACCACGATTGCACCGATCAGCCCGGCCGTCCCTTCGGTGCCGCGCGCGCTGTGCGCGAACACGATCACGGTCGAGATCGCGCCCGGCCCGGCGAGCAAGGGCATCGCGAGCGGATAGATCGCCGGATTGTCCTTCGGCGCAGCGTCCGCCGCTTCGTGGTGCATGCCGCTCGGCTTCGCGTTGAGCAGCGAGTAGGCGATCGACAGCACGATCAGCCCGCCGGCTGCGCGCAGGCCGGCAATCGAGATGTCGAACACGTTGAGCAAGGCCGCGCCGATCAGCACGCAAAGCGCGAGGATCGCCGCGACCGCCGCCGACGCAACCCACGCGATGCGCGCGCGCTCCGTACTCGAGCAGCCGTCGGTCACGGAAAGGAAGATCGGAATGTTGCCGATCGGATTCATGATCGCAAACAACGCAGCGAAGAACTTGACGATTTCTCCCCACTCCATGAGATGCTTTCCGGCGCGAGCGGCGGGATGGATTGAAGGTCGAGTCTAGCGACATGAACTTCGAGTGCAAGTCGCGTCAGTCGGCACATTGCGCCAGAATACGACCGGCGCACGCCGCGTGGGCGGCCAAGCGCCGCCGATCCCAGCGCACCGGAGAAAACATTATGACTAGCATCTCGCGTCGATTCCTCGGACTCTCTGGCACCGTCGCCGCACTCGCTGCACTGTTGCCCGCTGCAGCGCGTGCGCAGGCCGCCGGCGTCGGCGCGAAGAAGAACAAGGTCGTCTTTCAGGTCAGCGACAACGACCCCGGCAAATGGGGCTTGGCGTTGAACAACGCGCACAACGTGCAGGTTGATCTGGGCGAGGACACGGTCGACATGGAGATCGTCGCCTACGGCCCCGGCATCGCGATGCTCAAGGGTGGATCGCCCGTGGCGCAACGCGTTACGGCGGCGCTCAAATCCGGCGTCAAGGTTGTCGCCTGCGAGAACACGATGAAGGCGCAGAAGCTCACCTATGCTGACATGCTGCCCGATATCGGCTACGTGCCCGCCGGCGTGGTGGAACTGATGCAGAAGCAGCAGCAGGGCTACGCGTACATCCGACCCTGAAGCGGCTGCGCGTCGGCTGGCTGCTGCTGCCGGGGCCGTTGTTCGGGCTCGTCGGCCCCTACCCGCTTTGGCGCGCGCGGCCCGGCGCGGCGAAGTGATCGCCGCACGGTCGGGCCGCGGCACCCGCCTCACGCGCGCAACACTGCCTCTCAAATGCAGCTATGTGGTGCGCGGCGGTCGCGCCTTCTTCAGGCCTTCTTTTCCTTGAACTCGGCCATCTGGCCAAACCCGGTGGACGAGGTCTTGGATTCGGTCTTCTCGCAAGTCCCCTTCGGCACGAGCTTGAACGCGTTGCCCTGATAGTCCATCTTGGACGTGCCGGCGCACGTCGTCCCAGCGCCGGCCTTGCAATCGTTCTTGCCCTTCATGACAACGCCGAAGCATTTCTCCTGGTCGGTCGATTGGGCGGCGGCTGGCAGGGTCGTGAAGGCGGCGCCGAGCGCGAACGCCAAGGCCGCTGCAGACAAAGTGGTGGTGGACTGGGTCATGTCGATCTCCAACTGGGATGCGGGTTGACAATGGGCGCGGCGCGCGCCGCGGGGGCGATCCGAGAGCGGCGACTGCCCCTCTCGTGCTTGTTTGTCGTTTCCGGGTCGCGCACTCTTACATGCGCCCGGCGAGATACTTCGGCGTCGCCTCGCGGCTAGCATTCCACCGTCATGACCCGACTGCTCGATTCCCTCCAGCGCTGGATCGGCGATCGCCTGAGCCGCTACCTGTCGCAGCGCACGCACGCCCGCAACACCTCGGCGCACACCGATCCCGCTTTGCTGATGACGTGTCTGCGGCCAGGCGACGTGCTGCTGGTCGAAGGGCGGACGCGCATCAGCGCCCCGATCAAGTACCTGACGCAATCGATCTGGTCGCACGCGGCGATCTACATCGGCGACGTGCTCGAGCGCGGCGAGCCGCCAGGGCCGAAGCACGCCTTTATCGAGGCCGATCTGCGTGACGGCGTGCGTGTCGTCGGCGTCGATGCGTTCGCCGAGTTGCACTGTCGCATCTGCCGGCCGGTGGGCCTGAGCGCGCTCGAAACCGAAGCGCTGATCACCTTCCTCACGGCCCGCATCGGCTACCGCTACGATCTGAAGAACGTGTTCGACCTGGCGCGTTACCTGTTCCCCATGGCACCGGTGCCTTTGCACTTGCGGCGCCGCATGATCGCCCTCGGCAGCGGCGACCCGACGCGAGCGATCTGCTCGACATTGATCGCGCAGGCTTTCGAATCGGTGCGCTACCCGATCCTGCCGATCATCGAACGCATCCCTTCCGGCGACCCGCTGCATCCGGACTGCATCGAAGAGATCCTGCATGTTCGCAGCTACACGCTTTACGTGCCACGCGACTTCGACGTCTCGCCCTACTTCGAGATCGTCAAGCCGACGCTCGCCTCGGGTTTCGACTTCCGGCGCCTCGCGTGGGACGACAGCTTGACGCTGCCCGGCGCGTGACGCGGCTGCTGCTGCTCGGCGGCGAGCACGCGCACGTGCACATGCTCGCCGAACTCGCAAGGCGTCGGATAGACGGCTGGGAAGTGCGCCTCATCACGCCGTACCGGCGCCAGATCTATTCCGGCATGCTGCCCGGATGGATTGCCGGGCACTATCGAATCGAGGCCTGCGCGATCGCACTCGATCAACTCGCGGACGCGGCATCGGTCGACCTGCGACAAACCGCCGGTGTCGCACTCGACCTTTCGAGCAACGCGCTGCATTGCGCGGATGGGCGCGACGTCGCGTTCGATCTGCTGTCGATCGACACCCACCCGATGCCTGCGCTTGGCGACCTGCCGAGTGCGCAGGCACACGCTTTGCCGGTACGGTCGATCGAAAGCTTCATTGCCACTTGGCGGCTGCTCGTCGATCGCATGCCTGAAAGGCGTCATCGATTCGATCCCGTCATCCTCGGCGCCGGCGCCGCGGGCGCCGAGCTTGCGCTTGCGCTTGCGATCCAGCATCGCGCAGCACACGAGGGCTGGTCGCACCTGCGGCCCACAGTAGCCGGCACAGACGACTTGCCGATGCCGGGCATGCCGGATGCGACGCGGCGCCACGCGGCACGCCTTCTCACGCAGCGCAACATCGCATGGCTCGGTGCGCGACGGGCGTGCCGCATCGATGCGAATGCAATCGCGTTCAAAAACGGCGCCCCACTCAGCTTCGACGCATGCCTCGTCTCGACCGGCGGCAAACATGCGCTCGCGACCTGGGGCCGATGGTCGTGGAGTGGGAACTGGGTGTGGCGCTTGAAAGACCGCATCGACCGCGCCTTCATGCGCCAGTTCGGCACCATGGCGTAGAGTGCTGAGATGAAACAACCCGAAGCTCACCGCGTTTGCATCCCCATCGTCCCGCAGGGCCACTGCATAGCCCTTGCGAGCGGCATTGGCTGCTGGCGGGCCGGCGCCACTGACATGCACTCCGCCGATCGAGCTGCCATCGCCAACCGCGGCCCGCGCCACCCGCGGCGGCAGCGCGGCATGCTGACGCGGCCCGCGATCGCCGAGATGCATGCCTACCGCACGGCGGTTGACGCGACGGTCGCGGATTTCATTCACGAAAGCCCGGCGCAGGAGTTCGCACGTGCGGCGCCGCTCATCGAGCACCGGGTGTTCAGCAGGCTTCGGCTCGCGAGAGACGTGTGACCGAGTTCGAGCACGCGCTCGTCTCCGGCCTCGCGAGCCGGCCGCGCAGCATCTCCCCGAAGTGGTTCTACGACGCTGAAGGCTCGAAGCTGTTCGAGCATATTTGTGAGCTACCCGAGTACTACCCGACGCGCACCGAACTCGCGCTGCTCGATCGCCATGCGGCCGCGATCGCGAGCCGCATTGGCCCCGGATGCGAGATCGTCGAGTTCGGTGCCGGCGCGATTCACAAGGTGCGCTTGCTGCTCGACGCGCTCGACACACCGGTGCGCTTCGTGCCGGTCGATATCTCGGGAGAACATCTGCTCGGTGCAGCGGACGCTTTGCGCGCCGAACACCCGGCGCTCGACGTGCGACCCGTCGTCGGCGACTTCACGCGCGCCCTCACGCTACCGCCGTCAGTCGGTCGCCGCGTAGGTTTCTTCCCTGGCAGTTCGATCGGCAACTTCGATCCGCCGCGCGCAGCCACCCTGCTGCGGCACTTCGCCTCGTTGCTCGCCGACGGCGGACTTCTGATCGGCGTCGATCTGTTCAAGGATCCGGCAATCCTGCACGCCGCGTACAACGACAGCGCGGGTGTCACCGCGGCATTCAACCTCAATCTCTGGGCACGTGCAAACCGCGACGCGGGCGCCGATTTCGATCTCTCGCAATGGATGCACTCGGCGTTCTACAACGCACCGCTGCGACGCATCGAGATGCATCTCGTGAGCCGGCGTGCGCAGCGCGTGACGGTCGCCGGTACGCAATTCGAATTCGAGGAAGGCGACAGCGTGCACACCGAGAACTCGTACAAGTACACCGTGGCCGGCTTTCAGAATCTTGCGCGCGAGGCCGGCTTCACCGCCGCCGCCTGCTGGACCGACAGCGCGCATCGGTTCGCGCTGCACTGGTTGGTAAGCGGGCAACCCCAGGCGTCGGCCGACTGACGCCGGCACGGCGGCGCGTGCGAGACGTGTCGCCGCTCAGGCAATCCGCGACACGTGCAGCAGATTCGTCGCGCCGGACTCACCGAACGGCAGTCCGGCGACGATCACCACGTCGTCTCCGGCGCCGGCATAGCCTTCACGCACCGCAATCCGGTTGGCCCAGCGGATCATCTGCGCAACCTCGTGCAGTTCGTCCACCAACACCGCCTGAACGCCCCAGACGAGCGCGAGCCGGCGTGAGATCGCGACGTGGGGTGTCAAGCCCAGAATCGGCGCGGCGGGCCGCTCGCGCGCGGCGCGCAGACTCGTCAATCCCGAAGCCGTGAAGGTGACGAGCGCGGCCGGCGCGATCAGCTCGGCGACACGGCGCAGCGAACTGCACACGGCGTCGGCGGTCGTCGCAGGTGAGGGGGTGTGCGACGCGTCGATGCCGATGCGGTAGGAGGCCGACACCTCGACGCGCTCGATGATGCGATGCATCATGCCGACCGCCTCCACCGGATAGTCGCCGACAGCAGTTTCGGCCGACAGCATCACGGCGTCGACACCGTCGTAAACCGCGGTGGCAACATCGGATACCTCAGCGCGCGTCGGCACCGGCGCATGGATCATCGATTCGAGCATCTGCGTCGCGACGACGACCGGTTTGCCTGCGGCACGGCAGACACGCACGATGCGGCGCTGCACTTCGGGAACGTCCTCGGGAGGCAGTTCGACGCCGAGATCGCCACGCGCGACCATCACCCCATCGGACAGTCCGACGATCGCGTCCAGATCGTCTATCGCCGCCGGCTTCTCGAGCTTGGCCATGACCCAGGCGCGATCGCCGACGATCGTGCGCAACTCGGCCATGTCTGCGCTGCGCTGCACGAATGACAGTGCAACCCAATCGACGCCGAGCTCGAGCCCGAATGCGAGGTCACTGCGGTCCTTGTCGGTCAGCGCCGAAATCGGCAGTGTGAGATCGGGAACGTTGACGCCCTTGCGATCCGAGATCGGCCCGCCGACGATGACCGTCGTGTCAGCATGATCGGCGTCGCAGTCGTCGACACGCAGGTTGATCCTGCCGTCGTCGAGCAGCAAGGTCGTCCCGGGCTTGAGCGCGGCAAAGACTTCCGGATGCTGCAGGCTCACGCGCTGGGCGTTGCCGGGCTGCGGATCCATGTCGAGACGAAAGTGCGAACCGTTGGCCAGATCCGCAGCGCCGCCCGAGAAGACGCCGAGTCGCAATTTGGGCCCCTGCAGATCGAGCAGGACACCGATCGGTTGTTCGAGCGCGGCCTCGAGCTTGCGGATGATCTGAACGCGCCGCGCAAGTTCATCTTGCGAGGTGTGGCTGGCGTTCAGGCGAATCACGTCCGCGCCCGCCTCGACGAGCGCGCGAATCACCGGTTCACTCGACGTGGCCGGCCCGAGCGTGGCAACGATTCGGGCCCGGCGCGCGCGCTTCATACCACCCTCCCAGCGCCTGCGTCGGGCAGGTGATGCAATCGCACGCGGGCCTGTAAATCGTGCAAGGTCCTTGCGAGCAGCTTGACGAGCGCATTGACAACGTAGATGTGCGGCGTCGGCGTGCCGGTCCGGCGGCGGAACTCGGCGACCGAAGTTCTCATGGCTCTCCTCATCATGTCGGTCGATCCATGCGCTTGGCGTGTCACTTCACGAGAAGTACCGGGACAGTCGCATAGACGACCGTTTTTTGCGCCACCGATCCAATCAGTGCTGCAGTGTGTGAACCGAGACCGCGCGTTCCCATCACGATCAGGCCGCAGCCTTCGGCCGACGCCACGTTCGCGATCGTCGAACCTGGATCTCCGACGCGCCTGTGATCCGTGTGCGCGACGCCCGCAGCGTCGAGCAACGCGCGAGCCGAGGCGAGCGCTGCGTCGGCGCGCTCAAGGTAGTACTCGTCGAGCGATTGGCTCCCGACAAGTGACGACACGTCACGCGACACCGGGCGCTGCACTTGCAGCAGGTGCAACGTCGCGTTGTCCGGATTGACCAGATCCTTGCGCATGTCGATGACGCGCTGCGCCGCGCGGTCGGAAGTGGCAGAACCATCGACAGCGAGCAGGACGCGGCGCAGTCCGCCACCCGCAGCCGGCGCCGTGCTGCTTGCAGCGGCCGCCGCCGAGCGTACCCGCCGCGTCGTCATGAACCTGCCTATCGCCAGCACGAGCAGCGCGCCGAAAATGCCCGCGCCGTAACGCAGCATGGCGCTCGCCTCGAGCTTCGGGAACTGCGGGATGACGTCCGGATTGATGAATACCGGATCGGTGACGACCATCGTGCCGGCGATCCAGCCGAGCAACATGCCGCCGAGCGTGATGATGGTGGGGTAGCGATCCATCAGCTTGATCACCATCTGGCTCCCCCAGACGATGATCGGGACGCTGACGAGCACGCCGAACATCACGAGCACCATGCCGTGATCGCCACCCGAGGCCTCGGCCGCCCCGGCAATCGCAATGACGTTGTCCAAGCTCATGACCAGGTCGGCGACGATGACGGTCTTCACCGCACCCCACAATTTTTCGCTGCCATCGATGTTGCCGTGGCCTTCCGCGTGCTCGGGAACCAGCAGCTTGACGCCGATCCATACGAGGAGCACGGCGCCGACGATCTTCAGGAACGGAATCGCGAGCAACTGCAGCGCAAAGAAGATCAGGACGATGCGCAGCACGATCGCGCCCGCCGTGCCCCAGAGGATGCCCTGCGTGCGCTGCTTGGGCGGCAACTTGCGGCAGGCAAGCGCGATGACGACCGCGTTGTCGCCGCCGAGCAGGATGTCGATCATGATGATCTGGCCGACGGCGATCCAGAACTCCGGTAAGGCAAACATCTGCATGTTGAGGTCTTGTTGCGCGTGGACGGCGTCCGGCCGCCGCGGGCGGTCGGCGCGAGGGCCGGATCAGTTCATCGACGGCGACAGTATCCGACCGCCTCCGTAGCTGCCCTGTTGCGGCAGCTCGCCACCCGCCCGCACCCGGATCGCGCAGTATTTGAACTCGGGGATCTTCGCGAACGGGTCGAGTGCGGCGTTCGTCAGCTTGTTGATCGCCGCTTCGTAATAGCAGAACGGCACGAATACCGCGCCTCGCGGGGTTCCTTCGTCGGCGCGCGCGAAGAGGCTCACCTCGCCGCGGCGCGACTCGATCGTCAGCACATCGCCCGGCTTCGCGCCGAGCGCGTCCAGGTCGAGCGGATGGACAAGCGCGGTCGGGTCGGGCTCGATCGCATCGAGCACGCTCGCGCGGCGCGTCATGCTGCCCGTGTGCCAGTGTTCGAGCTGACGGCCGGTGATCAGCACCATCGGGTACTCGGCGTCGGGCAGCTCGGCGGCGGGGATGATGTCGACCGGCACGAAGCGCGCCTTGCCGCCGTCACGCGGGAAGTCGTCGACGAAGACGACCGGGTCGCCGGGGTCGCCTTCGTTCGCGCATGGGTAGGTCACCGCGTGCTCGCGCTCGAGCCGATCCCAGGTGATGCCGCCGATGCTCGGCATCGTGTGGCGCATCTCGTCGAACACTTCGCTGACATGCACGTAGTTCCATGCCAAGCCGAGGCGCTTGCCGATCTCCTGGATAATCCACAGGTCCTGGCGCGCATCGCCCGGTGGGTCGATTGCCTGGCGCGCCATCTGCACCATGCGGTCGGTGTTCGTGAACGTTCCGGTCTTTTCGGGAAACGCACCGGCCGGCAGGATGACATCGGCGAGATAGGCCGTTTCGGTGAGGAAGATGTCCTGCACGACGAGATGCTCGAGCGACGCGAGCGCTTCGCGCGCATGGTTCGCATCAGGATCCGACATGGCAGGGTTCTCGCCCTGCACGTACATGCCGCGGATCTCGCCTCGCTTCGCAGCGTGCATCACCTCGACGACCGTGAGGCCGACTTCGGCGTCGAGCGTGCCGGGCGCGAGTTGCCAGGCGCGCTCGAATCGATCACGCACCTCGGGCTTGCTCACGTGCTGGTAGTCCGGGAACATCATCGGGATCAGCCCGGCGTCGCTCGCGCCTTGCACGTTGTTCTGCCCGCGCAGCGGATGCAGCCCTGTGCCTGGGCGCCCGATCTGGCCCGTCATCAGCGCGAGCGCAATCAGGCAGCGCGCGTTGTCGGTGCCGTGCACGTGCTGGCTGACGCCCATGCCCCACAGGATCATCGCGCCCTTCGCGGTGGCGAAAGCGCGCGCAACCTCGCGCAGCGTCTCGGCCGGAATACCGCAGATCGGCGCCATCGCCTCGGGGCTGTAGCCGCGCACGTTGGCCTTCAGCGCCTCGAAGTTGTCGACCCGGTGACGCACGAAGT
>JBDTSN010000009.1:0-14709 GCA_039931145.1 Burkholderiales bacterium
ATCAGGTCTGGCTCAAGCGGCTGATCGCGCGGCGAGACGGTGTGCACGTCGGGATCGAAGCACAGCGTGGCGAGCGACAACTCGCGTACGCTGCAATCCGCTTCGCGAGCGCCCGTTGCGTAGGCAGCGGCCAGCGCACTGCAAAAGCTTTGCGCGCGCGGGTGGCCTGTGATCACGAGCACGTTCATGGTTCGTTCTTCACGTCTTCAACGGGCGGCGAAAAGGGGACTTGCGCGATCACAAAACAACTCACTTGAGGAATGATGACGATGGAAATGCTCGACTGGGTCCAGTGGCCTGCGATGCTGGTGACCGTGACGGCTGCCTGGTTCGTGGCATCCGAATCGAAACCGCGGCGGCGGATCGGGTTCTGGCTGTTCCTGGGAAGCAATGTGTTGTGGATCGTCTGGGGCGCGCACGCGTCCGCGTATGCCCTTATCACGCTGCAGGTGGCGCTCGCCGCAATGAATATCAGAGGGGCGGAAAAGACCGACTGAGCTCCGATGAGGCTCCGCGCCGCCCTTTTCGTCCGATTCGCTACAACACCATCGCGCCGCCGACCAATGCCATTACGAGCAGGACGGCGAAGACGACGATCGCGATGTAGAAGAGGATCTTGGCGATGCCTGCTGTTGCAGCCGAGATGCCTGTGAAGCCGAAAATGGCGGCGATCACGGAGATGACCAGGAAGATGATGGCCCAGGTAAGCATGATTCGCTCTCCTTTTGGTGCGCATGCAGGAAGTGGCGCTGCGCATTGCAATCGAGTGTGCAGCGCGAGCCAGGCACGGCTTGTCGTTACAGATCACAAACCCACGTAGGACAACGCCTTGCCGGGTCGCCGTACACGGATCGGGTATGCCGCTTGCCGACTCAGCGTCATCTCGCTGCGGGTGTCGCGGTAGACCTTGCCAGGATGATTCGAATGACTTCCGTTTCAAAGATCATGACAACCGACGTGCAGACGATCGGACCGCAGGAAACCCTGCAGCGCGCCGCGCAGTTGATGGATCGGCTTAACGTCGGTTCGCTTCCGGTGTGCAGCGGACGCCGCCTGCTCGGCATCGTCACCGACCGCGACATCACCGTGCGCGCCACCGCCACGGGCATGTCGCCGCAGGTGGCTTGCGTCTCCGACGTCATGAGCAAGCAGCCCATCTGGTGTCTCGAAAGCCAGGACACCAGCGATGTGCTCAGCCGCATGGGTGAGGAACAGGTGCGACGGATGCCGGTCCTTGATGTCGACGGCGATATCGTCGGCATCGTCTCGCTCGGCGATCTGGCGACGCGCCAGTCGGCAGACACCGAGCGTGCGCTGCGTGACATCTCGCTCCCGTCGGCGCTTGACGGCGGGCCGCAGAACGCCTGACGCCGATGAAACAGAAAAATGGTGACGTAAGCCCGATTTGCCGGGATGCATCCCGGCAGGGGACCTCAGACGTGGTCCATCGCAAATCCCGGCCAGCGCCGCATCAGGCTGACCGCAGGAGTGCATGCGTGCAGGATGCACCAAACAAGCCCGCAGAACCCCATGTCCAGCAAGCGGGTCGTCGCGTGCCCCGTTTGCCGCATGAGCGCGACGAGTCGACTGACGGCCAGGTGCAGCCGATTGATTCGCCCGACAAGACGATGCGGCAAGCGGCAGTCTACCTTGCGCGCGGGTTGCAGGACACGGGCCGCGGCCCGGTCGTCGATCGCATCGCGCGCAACCACTTCAAACCGCCTCGCCGGCAGCCGCACCGGCCGCCACCCAAGTCGCCACGCGGCCCGCGTTGAGGCGGGGCGCGGAATGGAGCTCTGCCCCCATGGCCACGACCACCTTCAGACCACCGGGTGCAATGCGCGCGGACGAAAGCAATAACCACCTGTCCGAATGCGGCTGGGCGAATACGCCGTCGGCGGTGCGGGGGCTGCGCGTTGCCGGGTGGAGGCTGCTCGCGTTGATGGGCACGGCCGACGACAACGTCCGGCCACGCCGGGCGAATCGGAAGACGGAGTCGCGATGAAAGGCTCGGCAGCCCGCCTGAGCCGGTCAGACTCGGGCCAAACGTGTGGCTGCGGCCAGCCGGTGATGGCGCACGACAGCCGGTGCCCGGCCTGTGGCAGCGCCCTTGGCTTCGACCCCTGGCAGGGACGCGTATTGACGCTGCTGCCCGCGCGCGAGGAGGGCTGGTGGCTCGAATCGGGGAACAAAGCCCCCAAACGCACGCTGCACTACCGCCGATGCGCCAACTTCGAAAGCGCCGCGCGCTGTAACTGGCTGCTGGACGCGAACGACCTGAAGCTCGGCGAGTTCTGTCGCTCGTGCCGCCTGACGCGTCGGCTGCCGGATCTCTCGCAGCCTGAAGACCAAACGCGCTGGTGTCAGATCGAGCAAGCCAAACGCACGCTCGTCGCCTCGCTGATTGCCTTGCGATTGCCGGTGCAATCGAAGGCCGAGGATGCTGAACGTGGCCTCGCCTTCGACGTTCTTCAGGCGACGCCGTGGGGCGAGCCTGCCGTCACCGCTCAAGCCGAGGGCGTCATCACAATCGACGTTGAGGAAGCCGAAGACGAAACGCGCGAGCAACGCCGCGCCGTGCTCGGCGAACCGTACCGCACGTTGCTCGGCCAGTTGCGCCACGACAGCGGACACTACTATTGGCAGCGCCTCGTCCGCGGCAGCCCCTGGCGCGCGCCGTTTCGCAAGCTGTTCGGCGACGAGCGCAGCAACTACCCGCAGGCGCTGAGCGAGTATCGGGAGCGCGGCGCGCCGACCGACTGGTCCGAACGCCATCTGAGTGCGTACGCGAGCAGCCACCCGTGCGAGGACTGGGCCGAAACCTGGTCGTACTTTCTGCAGATGATCGACACGCTCGACACGGCGCGCCACCTCGGCCTCGACAACAGCAAGGCCGTCAACCTTGCCCAGCGACTTGCAGCAAGCGATCTGAGAGCGCCGACCGACGCGTGCAGCGCGGACTTTGCCGGTCTCCTCAACGAATGGATCGAGTTCAATGCGGTGCTGAACGAACTCTCGCGCAGCATGGGTTTGCGGGATTTCTCTCCCACTGTATTGTCCGCGCTTGCGGTTCGCAAACTTCTCTTCGTGCATCGGGTGATCCGTGCTCAAGTCGAAGCCTGATGCGCTCTTGCAGCTATCGCGGCGCTGACCCGTCGATTCAAGGCAAACGCAGAAGCCACCGGTCGACCGCGATTGCGGCAAGTGCAAGCCTTGCAGCAGTCATTGCCGATTAACAAGCCCAGGTGGTTGTCGCCGTTCGCGCTTCCACGCGCCGGCTCGGGCCGGCGTGGCAATCGATCTCATGTTCGGCACGCATCTTGCCTATCGTGCTTCTCGAAGGGAGTTGCGCATCGTGAACGCACTGGTCTGGATAGTGACGGGCATCGCCGTTGGTTGGTTCGTCAACACACTCGGCGCCGAAGAACACCAGGCGACCCGTGCGCTTACGCTGCTGCTGGCTGCGGCTGGCGCCGTGCTTGCGGGTTGGCTGTTGGCACCCACAGGGGGCGTTTTGGCTCTGCAGTGGGACAACTACCTCGTCGACGCCAATATGGCAGCCTTGCTTGGCGCCCTGCTGGCGATGGTGGCACTGCACTGGGTGCTGCGCGCGTTGGGTCCGGGACAGAAAGCTGACCTAGAGACTGCTGCAACCGATCGTTTGGTCAGTTCGACACGAGGTGTTGCCAGGTCGCTGCCCGTGGCCGACACCGGCCCTGACACCGTGCCCAGCGCGCGCCACTGCCGGGCGGAGGGCGATCCGCGCGGAAACCCACGTTGGACCCTGCCACCCGGCGCAAGGCTCCGCGAGTAACGCGCCGGAGGAGCCGCGCGACCCGAGCGAGAGAAGCGTTGGATACGACCTCCCACCGCGCACTCGCGGCGCGCATGGCGCGCTTATCCAGCGTTCATGCCGGATCGTCGTCAGCCAGATCGCTACCCGCAGCGCCCTTGCCAGAAAGATCGTTGCCAGACAAGGCGCTGGCAAGAATCCGGTTCAACTCGTCGGGGTCCACCGGCTTGACCAGATACTGTGCGAAGCCGGCTTCTGCGGTGCGCGCTTGGTCGATCGACTGACCGAAGCCGCTGACTGCGATGTAAATCACCGCGCCAGCCATTTCGGGGATCGCACGCAGGCGGCGCGCCACCTCGTAACCATCGTGGACGGGCATGCCGATATCCATCAGCACGGCGCGCGGCCGGAATTCGCGCGCCAGGGCGAGGGCAGACTCCAGGTCGTTCGCGAGTTCCGTGTTGTAGCCGTACATGCGTAGCAGGACAGCCATGCTCTGGCCGACGTCCGGGTCGTCCTCGACGATCATCACGTGCTCGCCTGCGCCGTCGCACTCGACGGTCGGCGGTCGATCGCGCACCACTTTGTCCGGCAGGCACTTCAAGCGCACCTCGAACTCCGCACCCTGGCCCGCGCCTTCGCTGCGCGCGACGACCGTGGCGCCGTGCATGTTGAGCAGGCTGCGCACCAGCGCCAGGCCGATGCCCAACCCGCCCTGCGATCGATCGAGCGAGCGCTCATCCTGCACGAACAAGTCGAAGATGCGTGGCAGCGCTGCGGGCAGGATGCCGAGGCCGTTGTCGCGCACCCGAACCACGGCAGTACCTTCCTCGACGAACAGCTTGAGCGACAGCGTGCCGCCATCGTCGGTGTACTTCGCTGCGTTCGTCAACAGGTTGTCGAACACCTGCACGAGGCGGATCGCATCGCCCTCGACCCAGACCGGCGTCTCGGGCAGCGTGCAGTCGAAATGGTGATGCTTGTGCAAGAACAACGGCTCGACCGCCTCCACCGCGCGCTGAAGCGTGAAGCGCAAGTCGAGCGGTTCGACCCGCAAATGCAAGGTGCCCTGTGTAACGTGCGAGAGGTCGAGCAGATCGTCCACCAGCCGCGTCACGTGGCCCACCTGGCGCACCAGCACATCATGCACCCACGTGAGCTGCGGGTTGCCGTTCGCCACCCGATGCAGCACCGCCGCCGCATTGCGGATCGGCACCAGTGGATTGCGCAGTTCGTGGCCGAGCATGGCGAGAAACTCGTCCTTGCGGCGCGCCGCGTCCTCGAGCTCGTCTTTGGCGCTCACCTGGTCGTGAATATCAACCATCGAGCCGATCAGACCCTCGTTGCCGGTGATCGGATCGCGCCGCCACATGACGATAAGCTTCATCCAGCGCGTGCCGCCGAATCGGGTGTCGAGCCTCAATTCGGCTGTGTGCCGCGCGTCGCTCTGTTTGAGCTTGCCAATCGCGGCGAGCAAGACCGCGCCGTCGTCACGATCGAGAAAATCGATAAGCTTGCGCCCCGCGAGACGCTTCGCCGTCAAGCCGACGAAGGGTTCCAGGCCAGAACCTTCCCCGCGCCGTCGTGCATCACTATCGCGTCTTGTGACGCCCGCATCACGGCGGCGAATCGATCGATTGCCGCGTTGGCAGCCTTCAACCGGCTCACGTCGGTGAAGGTCACGACGACGCCGGCGATGTGGTCGTCGCGCGTGCGATACGGCGAGGTGCGGCGCAGGAAGACAGTGCCGTCCTCCAGCGCTTCCTCGGTTTCGACGGTTGACAGGTCGTGCAGCACACTGCGCGCATCGCGCACCAGCGCGTCCATGTCGCCGGCGCTCGCGATGTCGGTCAACGGCCGCTGCAAGTCTCCTGGAATGAGCTGGAACAATCGCGTCGCGGCTGGCGTGTAGCGTTTGATGCTGAGGCTTGAATCGAGGAACAGCGTCGGGATGCTGGTGCTGGCGAGCAGGTTGCCGAGATCCTCGTTGACCGTCACGAGTTCCTCGATCTTCATCTCCAACTGCTGGTTGACGGCGATCAGCTCCTCGTTCACCGACTCCAGCTCTTCCTTCGATGTCGCGAGTTCCTCGTTCGTCGACTGCAGCTCCTCGTTGGTCGACATCGCCTCTTCGTTGGCAACCTTGAGCTCCTCGTTGGTCGACTCCAGCTCTTCGACCGTGGCGCGCAATTCGCGCCTCGTGCGCGCCAACTCGTGCTCGACCGATTCGACTGCGACCGACGGCGCAGCGGCGTTCACGGGGGTGGCCGGCACTGCGCTGCGCGCCGATGGCGTCGTCGAGGCTTGCGTCGAGCCAGAAGCTGCGGTGTCGTCGTCGCGTTGCGGGGCGGGTCGGTCTGCGCGTTGCTTGGTGTCTGAAGGCGAAGCGCTGCTTGCATTGCGAATCGCTTCGCCGGTCGTCTCGCCATTCATGTCACCATTTGCGCCCGCATTCACGCTGCCCGCCGCGCCCGCTGCGTTCGATGCTGTCTTCGCGCTCGCACCAAAGTCGAGTTGCGGCGCCCGCCCGGACTCGACGCGGCGCAGGATGTTGCCGGCCGGAGCGACGATCGTGAACAGCCCTTCCTGCGCAGCAGCGGTTTCGGACTTTCCGAGCAGCAGGTGGCCGCCCGGGCGCAATGCGAAATGGAGCAACTGCAGCACGCGGCGTTGCAAGACGGGCTGCATGTAGATCAGCAGATTGCGGCAGCTCACGATATCCATGCGCGAGAACGGCGGATCGGAGATGACGTTCTGACGCGCGAAGGTGACGAGCTGGCGCAACTCCTTCTTCACTTGGTAGGTGCCATCTTCCTCACGAAAGAAGCGCCTCAGGCGCTGCAGGCCGACCGAGTGCGCGATCGACTTCGGGTAGCGCGCGCGACGGCCAATGTCGAGCGCACGCTTGTCCACATCGGAGGCGAAGATCTGGATGTTGAGGTGGCGCTTCGCGCGCTCGGCGTTCTCGACCAGCATCATCGCCATGCTGTAGGCCTCTTCGCCCGTCGAGCAGGCCGGCACCCAGGCCCGCAGTTCGGTCGCGTCCGGGGCGTGCTGCAGGATCGTCGGCAATATTTGCTGTTCCAGCACTTCCCACGCGTGCGGCTCGCGAAAGAACTCGGTGACACCAATCAGGAAGTCGGCCGCCAGCACTTCTAGCTCGTGCGGGTCCGCGCTCAGGTGGCGCAGATACTCGGCGAGACCCGCCATCCGGCTGAGACCAACGCGACGTCGGATGCGTCGATAGAGCATCGGCGTCTTGTAATCGGAAAAGTCGAGCCCCAGGCGGCGCCGGACGAGCTGGAGGATCGACGAGCTGGCCCGATTCGAGGGCCTTCAGCGTCTCCGCAGGCTGGGCGCCGGCGACGCTGCGCGTATAGGCGACGATCGCGGCCGGCATCTCCTCGATTGCGAGCTGTTGATCGACGCTGCCGCCTGCGATGGCGTTATTTGGCATCGCGCTGTAGGCGGCCGTCGCAGGTGCCTGTGCGATCGTCATGCCACCTTCGCTCTTGATCATCTTCAGCCCCTGCGCGCCGTCGCCGTCGCTGCCGGTCAGGATGATGCCGATCACGTTTTCGCGTTGATCGGCGGCCAGCGAGATCATCAGCTGGTTGATCGCCATCGGGCTCGGCGGCCGCGTTTCTATTGGCGTCACGACGAGCCGGCCGCAGCGCATCTCGATGTAGCTCCCGGGTGGGATGATGTAGACGTGGTTCGCCTTCGGGAGCAGGTCGTCGCTTGCCTCGTGTACTGGCATCGGGGTGACGCGCCCTAGCAGCGCGGCGAGTTGGCTCTCGCGATCGGGCGCCAGATGCATGACGACGAAATAGGCGCAATTGGTGTGGGCGTCAAGGCCTTTGAACAGGCGCCCAAGCGCTTCGACACCGCCCGCCGAGGCGCCGATCGCGACACTGAAGAAGGGATGACGAAGCGTGCCCGCGACGTCCTCGGGGGCGAGTGCGTCGTGCAACTGGACGCCGCTGACGGGGTCGTCTGGGCCGGGGTCGAGAAAGTCGTTCAACTGTCTCCAGTGCCTGTGAAGGTGGAATGCAGTCGGTGAAGCGTGCGTTTGTTCCTGCGAGCGGAGGCTTCAGTGAGTCTATTCCCCGCGGCTGTTTCAGGACGAGCCCTTTCCATGGTGACTTTGTCTTGGGTCAGTGGCGGAGCGATTGATTCCGAGCGGGCATGGCGTTTGCTGCTCGAGCTTGGGGAGGTGCCCGCCAGTCGTCGGCGCGGGGTGCTCTCTGTTGGCCACCCGCGTTTCGAGCGGACATCGACGTCGTCGAAATTGGAGAATGATCATTTACGTGTTGAAGCACTGTTTCTCGTCGCAAACCCGCAGCCCTGCACAGTGGCACACCTCTGTGGGCCCCGGTGTCGTCCCGCCGCCGCTCGGCCCCGACGTCGTCCCGCCACCGATCGGGCCGGAGATCGATCCTCCGCCCGCGGGTCCGGATATCGTTCCGCCGAAGCCGGGCCCCGAGGTCATTCCGCCGAAGCCGCCTGTCGTCCCGCCACCGGGCGAGGCGTTGCCCGAGGTTCGAGAGCCTCCGGCGCCGGGCGAGAACGCTCCGATCCGCTAGACAAGTCTTTGGCGCGCCGAGCATCCGCAAGTCCGCGGAGCGCGCCATTGCCTGCGCGACCCTCGCGCTGCATCTGACCCAGGTCACGAAGTTCGGTGCTGGCATACTTCGGGCCGCCGCGTGCGCATCGCGCTGACGCCGAAGGAGATCCCCCTCGGCACTTCGCTGTGCACGTCGAGCAGGGGGGAACCGATGGCTCACGCGTTGATCGTCGACGATGAAGAGGATGCAGCGTCGTCTCTGAAAATGCTCGTTGCGAGCGAAGGCTTGACCGTCGCCGTGGCGGGGAGTCTTCGTGACGCCCGCCGCCAGATCGCGCTGCAGACGCCCGACATCGTGCTGCTCGATCTGCAGCTGCCCGATGGCAGCGGGATGGACCTCTTCAGCGACGCAGAGCTGGTCGCGAGCGCCGAGATCGTATTGATCACGGGCCACGCCACGCTCGAGACCTCGATCGCGGCGCTGCGACTGGGCGCGGCGGACTATCTGCGAAAGCCGATCAACCTGCGCCACTTGCAGGGTCTGCTTTCGCGCATCATGAAACCTGCAGCGATCAAGGCCGAAGTCGAAGGCTTGAATGTCGACCTCGCGCGCAGCGGCCACTTCGGGCGCCTGTGGGGCCGCTCGGTCGCGATGCAGCGCGTGTACGACCAGATTTCTCGCGTCGCCGGCACCAGTATCACGGTGTTCATCACCGGAGAGAGCGGCAGCGGCAAGGAGCTCGTCGCGCAAGCTGTGCACGATTTGAGCCGGCGGCGCAAGCAACCTTTTCTTGCCGTCAATTGCGGCGCCATCTCGCCGCACCTGATCGAGAGCGAGATCTTCGGCCACGAAAAGGGCAGCTTCACCGGCGCCGATCGCCAACATCTCGGCTTCTTCGAACGTGCCTGCGGCGGCACGCTTTTCCTGGACGAGGTGACCGAGATGTCGGCCGAGCTTCAGGTCAAACTGCTGCGCGTTCTCGAGACGGGGCGTTTCATGCGCGTCGGCTCGACGCAGAGCCTGGAAGCGGATGTGCGCGTCATCGCGGCCACGAATCGCGATCCGATGAAGGCGGTGGCGGCGGGCAAGCTGCGCGAAGACCTGATGTACCGCCTCAACGTGTTCCCGATCGAGATGCCGCCGCTGCGCGCTCGGCTCGAGGACGTTCCGCTGCTCGCCGAGCACTTTCTGCAGGCGATCAGCGATCAGGAAGGATACGTCAAGCAGTTCACGCCGCGTGCCCTCGATCGGCTTGCCAGCCACTCCTGGCCGGGCAACGTGCGTGAACTGCGCAATGCCGTGCAACGGGCTTATGTGATGGCGCGCGAAGCGCGGATCGACGACGATTGGCTGCCGAACGCAACGAGTGTGCCGTCGATCAGGACGGATGCTGGCCAGGGCACTGACGAGCATCGGTCGACGCAGCAACGCGACGGCCCTGCCCCAGCCCATAGCGTTACTGTGCGCATTGGCACTTCTCTCGCGGACATGGAGCGAGAGATGATTCTGGCCACGCTCGACTTTTACGAGAACCATCGCGAACGCGCCGCGGCCGCCCTCGGGATCAGCCTGAAGACGCTGTACAACCGTCTGAAGGAATACTCAGTCGACACTGCTCGCATCGAGTAGAGCCGCAGACAGGCACCAACCCAGTGAAAACCAGCGTGCAGTGAGGCGCGCTGCGCCGCGCGACGGTCGTTGTGTGCGCGGCCCCGCGTTCGCATCGCGACCATCGCTTCAATAGACCCTGCGTGTGCGTGAGTTTGCGGCCCGCCGGGCGGAGACCCGGTCGGGCCCCCCAATTGCCCGGTACCCGCCACAGACACATTGCGCACGCAGAGGTGGGGATGAACGCTAAACAGGATAGTTCGACGATTGCGGCTCGTGGCGATTTCAAGCCGGTTGCCTTGGGTCATGTCATCGTATCTTTTGCGCGCCAGTGGCAGCTTGACGAGGGGCTGCTCGCGCTCGTTGAGCTGGGCTTCGGCCGGGAAGTCATGCATCGGACCGACGACCCGGCGATGATCGCGACCATCGCTCAGGATCTGACCTCTCTGAGCCTTCGTAACGAAACCTGGTTGACGCAAGCACAACGCGACTTCGCGCGACGCGGACACTGCTGGCTCGTGCTTCGGACTCAAAGTGACGGGCGCGCATTCCAGATGGCTGATTGCGTCATATCGTGCGGCGCGACGAGCGTGCAGTACTACGGCAACATGATTGTCGAGGAATTGCTGGACAAGCCTTCGATTGCGCCGCCTCGGCAGGCGTTGCGCGCGCAATTAAAGAGGGAGAAGCACGGCGAGTCGGCGAACGATCCATCCGCAACTGAAGGCTGAAACGCGCGGTTAGCGGGTGTCGGCGCGCGCATCGGCGGTGCAAAGCGAAAGGTGCCCCGCGTTGCGGTTGCCTTCGGAACGGATCTGCACGTCCGAGGTCAACGCCGGGTCGTTGGTGGCGATGATCGCGCCCAGCAACAGCGCCGCTATGAGCATCCGGGTTCGGGCTGGCGATCGGCGCTAGTGGGTCAGCGCACTCAAAATTTCGAGACGGCGCGCGCATTCGCGGCCAGCGAAGCGCACGCGCGCCAGGTTGCGATCGACGCCTTCGCATTGTTTGCGAATTGCTTCGCGCATCAGCGCCGGGAGCGGCTCCTCGAGGGCGTCGCGGTAGCGTTCGAGTGCTGCGCGCTCGCCGCTCTCGCATTCCTCGATCAGGGCCAAATCGGTGTAGGTGACGAGTCTGCTTTCGACTGCGACCCAGCCTCGGTGCAGCGCGCCGCTCGCCGAGTCGCCGCTTTCGGCAGTTCCACCGGTCTGTTCCACCATGCGTTGCAAATCTGCCGCGGCAGCAGCGCACTCGTCGGCGCAGTGATTGAGCAGCCAGCCCAGATGGCGATTCCGCACATGATCGGCACAAATGCGAAAGCCGTATTCCCCGTCGTTACATTTCCCGATCAGGTCCTTCAGGATATCGATGATGACGTCGTTTTCCATGTTTCACCTCGCATGAACGCCAAGCCGGCCGCAGCCCGAGAGCGAGCGGACCCGAGCGGTTCCGGCAGATGGCGTGCCTGAGCAGACACCGCGAATGAGGGGCGACGAAAGCCGAGACTGCTGCGCGCCGGCTGGCGCCGGTCAGCGCGTCGGCATCCGTGCCCGGATTGCCTCAGTCAGCGCAGTGACCAGCTGCTGCGGGCCACAAGGCTTGTGAAGCACCATGAAGTCGCGCGCTTCGGTAAGTGCACTGCTGTAGCCGCTGATCAGCACGATCGGCAGATTGGGGTAGCGTGCGCGAAGGCGGCGCGCCATCGTCAGGCCGTCCATGTCGCCCGGCATGACCACATCCGACAGCACGACATCGAACGCCTGCTGCGTTTCAACCTGCTGCAACGCCTGTGCGGCGTCGTGGGCATGCTCGACACGACATCCGTAGGATTCGAGCAGACCGGCGGTCGAATCTCCCAGTTCGGCGTTGTCCTCGACGAGCAAGACACGCTTGCCAGCAATCTCCCCGCTATCCAAGGGTGACGATGCACGTGTCGCCAACTCGGGCTCGATCGATTCGGTGCCCGGCAGTACGAGCGAGACTGCAGTGCCGTCGTCCGTGCCGCTGGCGAGCAGCACGGTGCCTCCGGCCTGAACGCAAAACCCGTGCACCTGACTCAAGCCGAGGCCGGTGCCTTTGCCGGCAGCCTTGGTCGTGAAGAAGGGCTCCAGTACGTGCGCCAGCGTGTTCTCGTGGATGCCGGCGCCTGAGTCGACGAACGCGACTGTCACGTAGGTTCCCGGCACGAGGCCCTTCATCTCTTCGGCGCTGGCGGCGCGCGCGCTGACTGATACGTGCCCGCCGTCCGGCATCGCATCGCGCGCGTTCAGCGCAAGGTTGATGAGTGCCAGTTCGAGTTCGCTCGAATCGACCGTGACGCGAGACAGAGCTTCGGCGGTCGAGATTTGCAACGCGATGCGCTTGCCGAGCACGATGCGCAGCAACTCCTTTGCCTCCTGCAGATAGCGCGCCAGGTCGATGGACTGCGGCCGCACCGGCTGGCGCCCCGCGACCCGCAGCAGGTGCTGGGTCAGCCGGCTGCCCACGTCGACCGCACGCAGCGTCGCGGCGAGCGGTGCCTGCCATGGCGCGCTGGCGGGGTCGCGTTGAATCAGATGCGCGCTGTTGCTGATGATGCCAAGCACATTGTTGAAGTCGTGCGCCACACCGCCGGTCAAGCGGCCGAGCGCCTCGACGCGCCGGGTTCGCGAGAGATGCTGCTCGGCCTTACGGGTTTGTGCTACGGCATCCGCAACGCGGTGCTCGAGATCGCTGCGCGCGTGGAGCAGCGATTCCGAGGCCTCGACCATGGCGGCCGCGACATCGTCGCACTCGCCGACGCCGCTCGGCTTGGGCTGGACCGGCTTGCCGTCGCGCAGCTCCTCGGCCAGATCTTTCAGGTTGCAGACCGCGACGATGATGACGCGTGCGACCCGTGAAGCACCTCCCAGCGCCAGCGCAAGCAGCGCAAGCGCGGCCAGTGCCAGCTGGCCCACGGCGATCGGCAGATGGGCAAATGTCTTCTGCGGCATTGCGGTTACGTAGCTCCAGCCCTGGGTCGAACTCGCAAAATAGCCCGCCACCGGATGGCCGTCCAGATCGACGGATTCGAAAAGGCCTTCGTTCTGCGCCGTCAGCAAGTTCTTCAAGTCAGGTTTGACCATCCGACCCGCGTATTCGCTGCCGCCCGGATAACGCGCGACCACCTTGCCGTCGCTGTCGACGATCGCAGCCACCCATCCTTGTGGCAGCCGTTGTTGATCGATGATGCGCTGCATCTCCCGCGGCAGGATCGTCACCGAAACTGTCAATAAGGCCACGCCATCACGCACGACGGGCTGCACGATAGCGGCATGCAAGCCGCCATCGTTACCGCTTTGAGCAGTATTTGCGAGCGACGTGACGGTGGGCAGCTCAGTGCCGGAATCGCTGTTGCCGGGGAGCGGGGCTGTCTTGGGGGAGGCTGGCGCTGAGGGTGCGGCCGTGGCGCCGATTCGGGTGTTCAGCAGTTCGATGCCGTTGCCCGCCAGCACAACCCAGCCGTCGTAGGGCGCCATCACGCGCCGCGCCGCGTGAGCGAATCTGTCCAGATTCTCCGGCGTGAGCTCGGCGCCGCGGTCGAGCGCTTGCGAACTGGAGAGCACGCGCGCAATCGCGACCCGACTGGCCAGTTCGCGATCGACGACCATGGCCAAGGCGCGCGTGCTGTCGCGCAGGTTGCGCTCAAGCAGGGCGCTTTCATTTTGATATGCCTGCGCGATGACCCAAACCGCAGCCAAGCCGGCCGGTACAAGTACCGACAACATTAGGAGCAGCAGGCGGGCGCGGATAGACAAAGTGGGAGCGATCAGCGAGAAGGTCCCCGGCACCGGTGAGGCCGGGCGTGACGCCGATCGTATCCGCGCAGGGGGCGGTGTGCTTCGGACATCCGATATCGCCATGTGCGCCGACGCTGTAGGCAAGGGCCGTAGCCGCTACGTCAAGTCTTGGCCGCGGGAACACGATAGGCGGTCGGGCCAGGTCCGTCCCGGCCGGCAGGCCGTAGCCTGCGGTCACCCCCGAAGTTCAGCTTGGACGGCGCGCTGACGGTCCCAGTGCCTTCCGCCGCCAACAGCTCGCGGCGCCGGTCGATGTTGCGGCCGATGGCAGGCCATTCGAGTTCGATTCGTCGCAACTCGGGGAAGAGCTTGTCTTCTTCCTCTTTCGCGTGATGGATCGCGTATTCGCACAGCACGGTGAACCGGGCGCTGAACTTGTCATCGTCTGCCGCCATCGACTGGAGTTGCTGGATGAGCCGACGCATGGCGCCGTGTTCGGCTTCCGCTTCGTCGACCAGATTGGCGCTGAAAAGCGCGTCACGCGCCTGCGGGTACAGGCACTCTTCCTCGAGCAGGGCATGCACATCGAGCATGCATACGACTTTGCGCACGAGGAATTCGTATTCTTCGGCGTCGACCTGCGGGTCGAGACGCTTGAAGTGCTGATACGTCGTCTCCACGTCGGCGTGCTCCGCCTTCAACTGGCGCAGGATGCGATTGCTTTCGCAGCTTGTGATGCTACTCGCGCGGATGCTCATTGCGCGTCTCCTGATGGGGCTTTGGCTTCGGCAAATGCCGCAGCCTCAGCGGCAAGCGATGTTCCACCCTGTCGAATGGATGAAGAGTGCCTGTTTGCGCATTTCAAGCCTCAGCGTGCTGCCGCGTTGCACGCTGACGCCCCGATGCGCGCGTGCGCCGACGGAGTCGGCGTTGTAAACGCCATCCGGAAGCAATTGCTGCAAAGTGGACACGATCGGCAAAA